>JAENXA010000246.1 GCA_016649735.1 Prolixibacteraceae bacterium
TAGTATCCTGTCGGGTCTGATGCAAAGTTATATCTACACTGCATGCCTCATTACTAAATGGACAAAACATCATAAGACAAATGGAAAACACTATATTTAATACAACTTCCATATAAAATCTATCACTTAAAATTAAGAATAAAAAAATTAATCTATTATTTTAAATCCCGGGAGAATTAACTATTACGATACTCCCCTTCTAAATTCAAGCTATACTTTAAATTTGAATTCATTCTCTGTATCTAATATATTTGCAACAGAAGAATAAAACCTAAAATTCAAAAGTATTTAAAATTAAAAAATATAAGTCTTGTTTTTTCAATTTATAATTAAAAAAACAGTATAGTTTATAACTTTGAAGTCAGAAAAATATGGTAAAACTGAAATCTTTATATAAAAAGCATATATATGGTGTCATGGGCACCCTGATTTTTCATATACTACTGTTATGTGTTTTTCTTCTGTCCGGGATAAAAGTTAAAAAAGAAATAAAAGAGAAACCTATAACTATTGAAATCTTAACTGAAAAAAAAATTTCGGTTCATGTTGAAAAAAAGACAATGGAATTGCAAAAAAAAAACAATTTTACAAATACACCATCTAATGATGATAGAAATGAAAACGCAAAAAAAAGCAGACAATATATAGGCAATTTCCAAAAATCTTCTACTAAAGACGAAGAACTTATAAAGGAAATCAATGCTGCAAAAGCTCTTGCCTCGGATGTAAATAATCAACTGTCAAAAAAAATACCGGATATTAAAAATTTTAAAATGCCCGAAAAAACAACAAAGGGTATGGACCCAAAGTCTATAAGCAACACCATTTATTCAGGAAAAAGCAATATTCATTACCTGCTAAAAAACAGATATCATGTAAGACTTCCCATTCCTGTTTATCTGGCAAGAGGAGGGGGTATAATAACCGTAGATATTTGGGTAGCACCAAACGGAGAGGTTATCAGAGCTGAAGTTAGAGAAAATAATGGAATTCAAGATGAAATGCTTCCTGCTTATGCCCGACAGGCAGCTCTTAAAACAGTATTCAACGATGATCCACAATCTCCTGCTCCTCAGCATGGAACAATCACGTACACCTTTGTACCACAATAGAAAAAGACAATGCAGTCAGAATTTTAATTCCGTTTACATTGCTTTTTTAATTTATTAAAAACTGTTTCTAATTAAAACAGTTTTGAATACCTAAATTCCGCAAGGAAGTTTCGTAATGAGCATTCAAATAACAATAAATCAGGAAGTAAACCGATTGAAGCATAGCATCAGCTATGGTGATTGAGGATTACTTAAGTGTAACGACTGATTTGAAGTTATTTGGATGCGTAATAGATAGTTCCTTGCAGATTTTAGGTTAAAGATTAAATTCTTTCATTATATCTTCAATCTTTTCCTCAGACTTTTTTTCAACAAGATTAAAGTCTGCCCTCTCTTTCATTTCAGCCCTTATTTCAAAATAAAATTTTATCTTAGGCTCAGTTCCCGAAGGCCTGATGGATATTTTTGTTCCACCTTTGGTAAAATACTGAAGAACATTGGAGGGTCCCTTCTGATTAATGGGTTTTTCTTCTCCTGTTATCATATTTTTCTCCTTAAGGCATCCATAATCTTTAACTTTTTCAAGAAGACTACCACCTATCATTTTAGGAGAATTTTCCCTGAAATTCACCATCATTTCTTTTATTTCTTCAGCTCCTGTTCTTCCTTTACGAACCACATATTTCATCTTTTCTTTGGAATATCCGTATTCAAGATAAATATCCTTTAATAATTCATATAAAGTTTTTCCTTTATCTTTTGCCCAAGCAGTAATTTCGGCCATTAAAGCACATGAAGAAACAGCATCTTTATCTCTTACATAAGATGCAGGCATAAAACCAAAACTTTCTTCTCCTCCACCTATGTATTTTTTAGAATCTCCAAGATCCCGAATGATCTCTGCAATATATTTAAAACCGGTATATACATCATAAATAGCTATTCCGTTTTCACGGGCAATATCTGATATCTTTTCAGTAGTAACAATTGTCTTTACGATAAACTCATTGCCTTTAAACAATTTTTGCTCCTTCATACGTGTAACTATGTAATATATAAAGAGCAGAGCTGTCTGATTTCCATTTACTATAATAAATTTCCCATTATCATCTTTCACACAAA
>JAENXA010000071.1 GCA_016649735.1 Prolixibacteraceae bacterium
AGAACAAAGAGATTACTTGAAACAGAAAGTAAAGGCAGACAAACAAAAGATTGAAGAATTAAAAACAGACAATAAAAATCTTGAAAAATTTGCCAGAGAAGAATTTTTGATGAAAAAAGAGAATGAAGATATTTTTGTTATAAAGGAAGAAGAATAATAAAATCTGAAGAAAATTAGCTATTGTATTCCCCACTGTTTTTAAATTCCCCTGTGAAATTTGATTTTTTCGGTAAAATATTTTAATTTAAACCTAATTTAAAAAATTAATAAATTGAATACAGGTATATTTAAAATAGAGACCAATCATATAAAACCTAAAAAAGGGAGGATACTTGTGGCCGAGCCTTTTCTTGCGGGAAGTTATTTTAATCGTGCTGTTGTTTTGCTTGCCGCTCATGATAAGGATGGTAGTATAGGTTTTATTTTAAATAAAAAGGTATCTTATTCGTTAAATGAGGTTGTGAAAAATTTCCCGGACACCAATTCTGAAATTTTTATAGGAGGATCTGTAAATTCAGATTCCTTATATTATATACATACTCTTGGGGAAGATCTTCCGGGAAGTATAAAAATAAATGATAATATATATTGGGGGAGAGATATCGGAAAATTAGGCGGCAGATATTCCCTTTGGCCCAATTATCCTGAAGATCCGTCATTGAATTAAGTATCTGTGAATTAAGTATCTGTTTTCCCGTAGTCATTTTATTTTTCTATGCAGATATAAACAGCAAACAGATGAGTTATCCGGTTTATTTTAGTTAACTTTTTTATATAAAAATTATTTTAAAGGAATTTTGAGGCAGGATACATAAGGATGGTTTTTCTATTTTATTTGATTTTATTTGATTACTAATTTATAATAAAAAAAATAATGGAAGAATCTATTTTTAAGAAGTTCCCTGTTCCTGATGTAATTATGGCTGATTCTGTAAATGTGGATAATTCGGTGCTTCAGGTAAACGGACATTTTCATACACCTTATTCTTTTAGTGCCTTTTCTGAAATCAGACAAGCTTTTGATATGGCAGAAAGAGAGAAAGTGGAGGTCCTTGGTATAAATGATTTTTATACGATGGACGGATATCGTGAATTTTCTGAATGGGCAGAAATTTATAAAATATTCCCCCTATATAACATTGAATTCATGGCTTTGCAGAAAGATTTGCAAAGGAAGGGAATACGGGTAAATGATCCCAACAATCCAGGACGTACATATTTCAGTGGTAAGGGCTTAAAATATCCGGTAACTCTTAGTGGTTCTGTACTTGAAAGATTGCAGAATGTTCAGAAAGGAAGTAATTCTCAGACCAGAGAAATGCTTGGAAAATTAAATGATTTTCTGAAAGAATTGAAAGTTGATATTAGTTTTTCTTTTGATGAAGTAAAGAATAAATATGCCAGAAATTTATTACGTGAACGTCATATAGCAAAAGCCTTAAGAGAAAAAATTACAGAAGTCTTTTCTGAAGAAGAGGACCAAAAATCTTTTTATTTTAAATTATTTTCCGGAAAAGCTGTTAATTCATCAATGAAAGATGAAGTTGGTTTAGAAAATGAGATACGGTCAAATCTTCTAAAATCAGGAGGTAAGGCATTCGTTGCCGAAGATGATCAGGCTTTTTTAAGTCTTGAGCAGGTAATTGAAATTATAATTAAAGCAGGAGGAATCCCATGTTATCCTGTATTGCTTGATAATTCAAAAGGAGAGTATACAGACTATGAGAGTGATTTTGATCAATTATACAAAAATCTGATATCTAAGAAAATATATTCTCTTGAATTGATTCCCGGAAGAAACCATCCGGAGATCCTTGAAAAATTTGTGAACTTTTTTAATAAAAAAGGATTTGTAATTACTTTTGGCACAGAACACAATACTCCACGACTTGATCCTGTAACTGTTCTTGACGGTAATAAAAAACAGCTTTCCGATGAGATGAAAAAGATTTCATATGAAGGGGCATGTGTTATTGCGGCTCATCAATATCTGGTTTCAAAAGGAGAAAAAGGTTATTTAAAGAAAAATGGCAGAGCCAGAGTTGAAGAACGTAACTATTATATAAATTTAGGAAATATTGTAATTAAACATTTTATAGCTGAAGGATAAATTTCTTTTTGGCTAATGATTAAACAATAATATAAAAAAATAATCACAATGAATAAAGAAATAAAAGATCTTATAGAAATTTCGCAGTATTACGGTAAACAAAAAGAGGCAGTAATAGCCGGCGGTGGTAATACTTCTTTTAAAAATAATAAATTTTTATGGATTAAAGGAAGTGGTCATAGTTTAGCAACCATTGGAGAAGATGGTTTCGTTAAAATGGATCGTTCTGGTCTTGATAAGATAGGTACAACGACATACTCAAAAGATGTAATGAAAAGGGAGTCAGAGATAAAAGAAGCATTACTGAATAGTCGTATAGAACCAGAAAAAGAACAACGTCCTTCGGTAGAAACATCATTGCATAACCTTTTGGATTTTAAATATGTAGTTCATACACATGCTACAAAGGTAAATGGACTGATGTGTAGTAGCCAGGCAAATGAAAAAACTGCTGAATTATTTCCTGATGCTCTGTATATTGGTTATGAAGATCCCGGATATACTTTGTTTAAGTATGTAGAAAACAAAGTATTAGAATATCGAAAAGAAAAAGGAAAAGAACCTTCTGTTTTGTTCCTTCAGAATCATGGAATTTTTGTAGGTGCTGATTCTGTTGAAGAAATTAAAAATATATATGACGGAATATTTTCCAGGCTGGATGAAATATATGGCAAAAAAACCTCTGTTGAATCTCTTTCTGTTGCAAAGGAAGCCGATAAAATAATTCCTGCAATAAGAATGATGGTATCCGGAGATAGCCTTAAAACAGTTCGCTTGTTTAATAATACTGTTGTTAATTCTTTTCTTAATAAAACTAATTATAAGAAAATTGCAGAGCCTTTTTCTCCGGATGGAATAGTTTATGCCGGATATAAATCAATTTTTATATCTTTTGACGGAGATATTGATAAGTTTTTAGAGGAATGTCAAAAAGAGATAGAAAATTTTAAAAAGAATATTGGGAAATTACCTAAAGTTATTTTTGCCGAAAATTTCGGTGTGATAGCTATTGGTGAAAATGCAGGTGATGCAGACATTCTGGAAGATGTTGTAACCGATTCCTGTGAAATTACAGCGTTTGCCGAAAATTTCGGTGGTCAGCATCCTATGACATCTTCCCAGATTAAGTTTGTGGCAACATGGGAGGTTGAACAATACAGATCGAAAATAGCATTGGGAAAATCATCTGGAAGGGTAGACCGCAAAATTTTTATAGTTACAGGTGGAGCTCAGGGATTCGGCGGAGGTATAGTAGCCTTTTTAATGAATTATGGGGCCAATGTTGTTATAGCTGATGTTAATGAACCTAAAGGAAAAGAGTATACAGATGAACTTAATAAAGTTAACAGAAAAAATAAAGCATTCTTTGTAAAGGCTGACGTTTCCAGTGCAGAGTCTGTTGAAAATCTTATTTATCAGACAACTGTACATTTTGGAGGACTTGATGTTTTTATCAGTAATGCAGGAATTGTAAGAGCAGGAAGTCTGGAAGTAATGACTCCTGAGAATTTTGATTTAGTTACAAAAATAAATTATCAGGCATATTTTATATGTTCTAAATATGCTTCAGCCGTAATGAAAGTACAGCATAAGTATAATCCTGATTATTTTATGGATATTATACAGGTTAATTCTAAATCCGGATTAAAAGGAAGCAATAAGAATTTTGCATATGCAGGAGGAAAATTCGGAGGAATTGGACTTACACAGTCATTTGCATTGGAATTGATGCCTTTCCATATTAAAGTTAATTCTATTTGTCCGGGAAACTTTTTTGACGGCCCGCTATGGTCTGATCCTACACGAGGTTTGTTTGTCCAGTATCTTAAGGCTGGAAAGGTACAGGGCGCAAAGACAGTGGCTGATGTTAAAAAGTTTTATGAAGATCAGGTTCCTGCCGGGAGAGGATGTACGCCTAAGGATGTAATGAGAGCTGTATTTTATGCTATTGAACAGGAATATGAAACAGGCCAGGCTATACCTGTTACAGGTGGTCAGATTATGCTAAACTGAACATGTATTCATGGCTTACCGTCATAATTTGAATAATAAAATAATTAAAAAATATAATATGAAAACAAAAGCAGTTCGTTTATACGGAAAAAAAGATTTAAGGATGGAGGAATTCGAACTCCCTGAAATGAAAGAAGACGAAATTCTTGCCAAAGTTGTTTCTGACAGTATATGTATGTCTACATATAAGTCAGCAACGCAGGGATCTGATCACAAACGTGTTCCTGACGATATAGCAAAAAATCCTACAATAACAGGTCATGAATTCGCAGGAGAAATTGTTAAAGTTGGTTCAAAATGGAAAGATAAATTCAAACCAGGTCAGAAATTTTCAATTCAGCCGGCTATTTATTACGAAAAAGGTCCTGTAGGAATATTGAGTGCACCAGGATATTCTTATAAATATATTGGAGGAGATGCAACATATGTTATTATTCCCAAAGATGTTCTTGTTCAGGATTGTCTGTTACCTTATCATGGTAAAGGATTTTATCCTGCTTCCTTGTCAGAACCACTTAGCTGTGTAATAGGGGCTATGCATGCCAGTTATCATACAACACCTGGGTCTTATATTCATAAGATGGAGATAACAGAAGGCGGTAAACTTGCGATTCTGGCTGGAGTAGGACCAATGGGTCTGGCAATGATTAATTATGTAATTAGCCGTAAAGACAGGAAACCTTCATTACTGGTTGTAACAGATATTGATCAGATTCGTCTGGATCGTGCTGCAAAAATTTATTCTGTAGAATGGGCAAAATCCAAAGGTATAAAATTGATTTATGTGAACACAAAAATTGATAATCCTGTAGGTAAACTTCGTGAATTATCCGGAGGCACAGGATATAATGACGTGTTCGTACTTGCCCCTGTTCCTCCTGTAGTAGAACAGGGCGATGCTATTTTATCAAATGATGGCTGCCTCAATTTTTTCTCAGGTCCCAGCAAATCTGATTTTTCAGCTAAATTCAATTTTTACAATGTTCATTATGCTTCTACCCATGTTGCCGGTACTTCAGGCGGAAATAAAGACGATATGATAGAATCACTGGAAATGTTTAAAGAAGGTCTTGATCCTGCCGGATTGGTTACTCATATTGGAGGGTTGAATGCAGTTGTTGAAACAACACTTAATTTGCCTAATGTTCCCGGAGGGAAAAAATTAATTTATACACATAAGGACATACCTCTGACAGCAATTTCCGAATTTGAAGAAAAAGGTAAATCTGATCCTTTCTTTGCAGATTTAGATGTTATCTGTAAAAAGAATAACGAACTTTGGTCCTTCGAAGCAGAAGAGTATTTACTCACTCATGCCAAAGACATATAGAACGTTTTTTTAAATTATACACTAAAGTATGGGTTTTATAAGAAGCTCATGCTTTTTTTGAGTCATATCGTTCGCTTTTTATAAAAGAAACTTTTACAATTAAAAACAAATAGAAATGATTTACATGGCAGACACGGCTGATGTTTCAGTCCTGAAAAATTTGTATGATTTTTTTCCACTCCAGGGAGTTACTACTAATCCTACTATTATAAAAAATTCCGGAACAAAATTATCAGAAGCAGTAGGAGGTATTTTGAAAGTTATAGGACAAGGCATGATCCATATGCAGGTAATCAGTGAAATGGCTGATGATATGGTGAAAGAAGCAAAAGCATATAAAAGTTATTTTGATCTTGGAGATAATTTTTATGTAAAAATCCCGGTTACAAGACAGGGTTATAAAGCTATGAAAATATTATCTGATGCCGGAATAAATGTAACAGCTACTGCTGTTTTTACCCAGCAGCAGGCATTGATCGCATCAAAAGCAGGTGCAAGTTTTGTTGCTCCTTATGTAAGTCGTCTTGATAATATTTCTTCTCACGGAATTGATGTTGTTAAAGATATAGTTAAAAATATGACGGACTATAATCTTCCGACAAAGGTTCTGGCTGCTAGTTTTAAAACAGTTGACCAGATTTACAGGGTCTGTATGTGTGATGTCCATTGTGTTACAGTAGGCCCTGAACTGCTGGAAAAATTAATCACTCATCCTATGACAGATATAGCTGTTAAAACTTTTAAAGAAGACAGTGAAGGGTTTTATGATATTCCGTTTTAATGGGATATTATAAAAATAGAAAACGGAAACTATAATTAAAATAGGTTTCCGTTTTCTATATCTTAGCTATTTTTTCGATTTTATTTTATCAGATTTGATATAGCTTTAAAGTTCGGATTTTCAGCAGTTCCAAGTAATTCAAAAAGAATAGCTTCGCAGGAAGTTGTTATAATATTTTCCTGATGTAAACGCTTTTCTGCCAGAAGAATATCTCTTTCTCTGCGTGAAGAGACACAATCCATAACTACAATCGGATTGTATCCTTCTTCTTTTAGATCTATAGCTGTTTGTAAAACACAAATGTGACTTTCAATACCAAAGAGGATAATATTTTTTGCATGTGACTTTTGAATTTTTAATTTGAATTCAGGTTCATTCCAGCAACTGAATTCTTTTTTTTCAATATGATTGAAATTTTCTACCAGAGATTTTATCTGTTCAGTAGTTTCTCCAAGTCCTTTTGTGTATTGCTGCGTAAAAAATAATGGAATATTTAATTGCAGTAATCCTTTTGTAAGAATACTGCATGAATGTATTAATTTTTCATTATCGTTCATTACTGATAATAACCTATCTTGTAGGTCGATAGCAACACCTATAGTGTCTTCGTTTTTAAGACGCATAATATAATTTTTATGAAAATTATATTTGTTGATTTGCCTGTTCACGGGATTTATTTCCAAGATAACCGCCATGATGTCGTTTAGCGTAATCTTTGTTGGTAAATCCAATTTTTTCCATTAATAAAACAACCATAATATCACCTATAACTGTCATTGTAGTTGTTGATGTACTTGGAGTTAATCCCAGAATACAAACTTCTTTCGGATTCCCGGTAGGAATAGTTATATCGGCCATTTTTGCTAGTTCACTATCAGGATTCCCTGTAATAACAATAATAGGCAGATTATCATATAGGTTACCTGCAAGATTAACCAATTCGAGAATTTCTCTTGTCTTTCCGGAATTCGAAATTAACAAGAGAACGTCATTAGACTGTATTACTCCGAGATCGCCATGCTGAGCATCACTTGGATGAAGAAATACTGCCGGAGTTCCGGTAGAACTAAAAGTAGTAGCAATATTTGCGGCAATTTGTCCGGCCTTTCCCATACCGCTGGCAATTAATTTGCCATTCATCTTATGAACTCTTTTTTCAATTAGACAAACAGCTTTTTCAAATTGATCACCCATTGGTATTTGTCTAATGGCAGTGGATTCCCGAATAATAATATCCTGAACTTTTTCGATGGTATTCATAGCAAATGTATTTTTAAACTTTAAACAAAAATACATGGATTTTTGAAATCTTCAAATGTATTGGACTTTACTTTTATTGTTTTTATTAATTATATGAGATATAGAGAAAT
>JAENXA010000132.1 GCA_016649735.1 Prolixibacteraceae bacterium
ACTGTAAAATATCACACAGTATGCCCTGAATGTGGACAATACAGAGGGAAACAAGCAATCGAAAAAGATATAACTGCTTAATATTCTTGTTTATTAAAATGAGAAAAGATATTGTATCTGAAAGTAAAATAGGAAGAAAAACATTCTTATTTTCTTTCAGATATGTTTTTTTTGCTCAAATTTAGCACGGATTTTAAGTTATATATATATTTTCTGACTCTTCAATTTAATTAATTAAACTTCCATCTCTTACATAAAGTACAGATTAAAGTTTAAATATAAAAAATAGAAGAGTTTGAATAATTATATGATTCTAATCATATATATTAAATTGAAATTTGTAGAGTTAATTTTTTAAAGAATCTTTTTTAAGTTCTTTTAAAAAATTAACTTTGTTTTTTTGATTCTATACTACAGTTCAAAATAAGTTATATGTAAATTGAAAAATATGTCATTTTTTTGAAAAAATTATTATCATAACCTAAAAAATTATTTTAGATTATAATAAACAAGATTTAAAAATTTAATTACATGAATAAAATTGTCATCAGATGTCATGCTGATTTTGAAAAATATATTGGACAGGAAATAGGAGTTTCTGAATATCATAAAATCACACAGGAACAAATTAACAATTTTGCAGATGCCACTCTCGATCATCAATGGATTCATTTAGATCCTGAACGAGCAAAAAAAGAGAGTCCTTTCAAAAGTACGATTGCCCACGGTTACCTTACACTATCTCTTCTTCCTGTCATGTGGAAAGAATCCATTACTGTAGAAAATTACAGCATGCTGGTTAATTACGGAATCGAAAAGTTCAAATTTGGACAACCTGTTCTGGTTAACAGCAGAGTAAGAACCCATGTTAAATTATTATCCATAACTGACATAAGGGGAATAAGCAAGGTTGAACTCAATGTAAAGATGGAAATTGAAGATAACAAAAAACCTGCTTTCGAAGGAAATATTTTCTTTTTATACCATTTTAATAAATAGTTAAAAGTCTTTACCTTAGAAATATTAATAAAACAAGGTAAAACTTTTACACATTTGAATGTATCAAAAACAAAAACAGATATGGCAAAATTAAACAACGTGACAGAGTCCCCTTCCATTAATCTAATTGGAAAAGAAACACATATTTTAGGGGATATAAATTCTAAAGATAACATTCGCATTGACGGCACTGTTAAGGGAAACATTAAATGCACAGAACGCATAGTCATAGGGAAATCCGCAAAAATAGAAGGTGATGTTTTTTGTAAAAATTGCGAAATATCAGGATATCTTAAAGGAAACATAAAGACTGAAGAGATTCTTTGCCTAAAAGATAAATCTAAAATGGAAGGTAATATCATAACAAGCAAACTAAACATCGAACCAGGAGCCATCTTTGCCGGATCCTGTAAAATGGGAAAAGATGATAACGAAAAAGCGCAAGCCGAAAAAGGGAAAATTTAATCAATTTATACAATATTCCAATTTAAGTTTCGAAATGATGACCATTATTGGAGCAGGAACTTTTATTGGCTATAAAATTGACAAATGGTTAAACATATCCTTCCATATTTTTCTGTTAATCTTCATTATTTTATCAGTAATAGGAGCTATTTTATACGCAATGAGAGATTTCATTAAAAAGGATTAAGTTCCAAATAATTACATTTTCTATTTAATGAATAATAACTAATTAATTTAACTCCCATGAAACGTTTCCTTATAAAATCAACAATTTTATCTGCAGTCTTTTTAATTATAGGAAGCATAGTTTATATCCTCTTACTGCCACAATATTATCATCCTGTTTTATGGAGTATTATACCTTTCTTTTATTTGGTAACAAATATTTTACATTATACTCTATTAATAACAATTAAAAATCATATTAATAAATTTCCAAGTAATTACATGGGTTTTAATTTTCTCAAAATAATTGTATATGTGATATTTGCAATTATAATAGTATTTGCTGTTCCTTCTCAGATAAAAACATTTATGGTTAACTATATTATAGCATACGTGGCCTATTCGTTTCTTGAAGTTAAAGAAATTTACAAAATTGTTAAAAGAAAAAGATGAATCAGTGCAGAAACTGATTTTTTTTTTAATTTTAAAAGAAATTTACAAAAATAAAATCATGTTCGAAGGCCTTATAAAAATATTAAGATCGATTTCTCCTGTAAAATTTTTAATAATTCTGGGAGTTTTTACGTTTACTATATTTTGTGCACAAAATGTACAGGCAAAAGAAGAATCATCAATTTCTGATTCAAAAGAAAAATTTAATCCTGGTAAATTTGTAATGGAACATGTTTCAGACGCCTTTGAATGGCACATCGCCACTTTTGGAAAAACAAATGTATCAATTCCTTTGCCGATAATCCTTCATAGCAATACCACAGGCTGGAATTTCTTCTGGTCCTCAAAATTTAAACACGGAACAGCAGAATATAAAAATTTTAAAATTGCAAAGGGCGGAGATAATGATGGCAAGATCGTCGAATTAAACGATACAGGGGAAGTTGCAGACCTTCCACTGGATTTATCTATAACAAAAACTGTAGCCGGAATTCTTGTTAGTGTAATTTTATTATTCTGGATTTTCCTTACTGTAGCCAACTCTGCGAAACGTAATAAAGACAAAGCTCCAAAAGGCCTTCAGAATTTAATAGAACCGGTAATCATTTTTATAATAGACGAAGTTGCAAAACCCACCATAGGAGAAAATAAATACGAAAAATTTTTACCTTTTCTGCTCACGACATTTTTCTTTATTCTCATAAGTAACCTGACAGGGCTGATACCTATCTTCCCTTTTGGAGCGAATGTAACCGGGAATATAGCGGTAACACTTGTTTTATCTTTGTTTACTTTCGTAATCACAACTTTCAGCGGAAACAAACATTACTGGAAAGATATATATAATCCAAACGTCCCTTGGTGGCTAAAATTTCCTATCCCATTGATGCCTGTTATTGAGCTTACAGGAGTCTTCACCAAACCTTTCGTTTTGATGATCCGGCTCTTCGCAAACATGATGGCAGGACATATGACCGTCGCTGTATTCGTTTCTCTTATTTTCATTTTTGCCTCTTCAATGGGAGATATGACAGGATACGGTGTATCCGTTATTTCTGTTATTTTTTCAGGATTTATGTTATTACTGGACGTTTTAGTGTCGTTCATTCAGGCATATGTATTTACACTTCTTTCGGCACTTTATTTTGGAATGGCAACTGAAGAAAATCATTCATAATTATTATAAATATAAATTAAACAACATGTCATCACTATTATTTATCATTTTAGCAGAAGTTGGAACAGGAATCGTTGGTTTGGCACAGCTTGGCGCAGGTATTGGTGCAGGACTTGCAGCAATTGGTGCAGGTATTGGTATCGGCCGCATTGGTGGAGAAGCAATGGGAGCTATTGCCCGTCAGCCTGAAGCAGGAGGCTACATTCGTTCAAATATGATTGTAGCTGCTGCACTGGTTGAAGGTGTTGCATTCTTCGCTGTTATTATTTGTGCATTGATTCTGTTTATTTAAGAATTTTAGATGATTTAACTGTCTGCTTCCGGGATTGCCGGAAACATGACAGTTATTTAAAAACAAAAATTATGGTACTGGCTACTTTTGTTACTCCTGATTACGGAACTATTTTCTGGATGGTGATTATTTTTGGAATAGCACTGTTCTTTCTGGGAAAATTTGCCTGGAAACCAATCATAAAAGCTTTAAAAGATCGCGAAAAATCTATTGCTGAAGCTTTGTCTTCTTCTGAAAAAGCAAAAGAAGAAATGGCAAAATTAAAAGCCGGCAATGAAAAAATAATGACGGAAGCCCGCCAGGAAAAAGAAAACATCCTTAATGAAGCAAAAAAAATTAAGGAACAAATTGTTGGCGAAGCCAGAGAGGAAGCTCAAAAAGAAGGACAAAAAATAATTGAATCGGCCCGTCAGCAAATAAACACAGAAAAACAGGCAGCAATAAGTGATATTAAAAAAGGGATAAACGAACTATCCATAGAGATTGCTGAAAAAATTATAAGAAAAGAATTAAAGGATAATGAAGATCAAAAAGCTTTAATAAACAAGATTCTTAAAGAAGTAAAAATTAAATAATTCATGGACAAAATTACTGTCAGATATGCAAAAGCTTTTTTTTCTCTTGCAGAAGAAGAAAAAATGTTAGATACTCTAAAAACAGATATCGAACAAATAAATCAGCTATGCAATAAAAATGAAAAATTTAATCTTCTTTTAGATACTCCGGTAATTGGTACAACAAAAAAAACATATATAATTAATCAGATATTTAATGGAAAAATCGATAAAAGGACTCTTGCCTTTATATATCTGATATTTAAAAATAAAAGAGAAAATTATCTCCCTTCAATAACTAAAGAAATTATTTCTCTATATCAGGGAAATCAGCATGTTAAAACGGCAGTGATAACATATGCCGTTCCATTCGATGAAAAAATGGACAATCAAATAAAGGACCTGCTTGAAAAAGAACTAAAAAGCGGAATTGATCTTAAGAAAAAAGTAAAACCTGATATAATAGGAGGATTTATATTACGAATAGATGACAAAGAGATCGATGCAAGTGTTGTAAAATATTTACGCGATATAAAAGAAGAATTATCTAAAACAGAAATAAAATAATAGAATACCATGACGGATATAAAACCTGCTGAAGTAACCGAAATACTGAAGAAACAACT
>JAENXA010000224.1 GCA_016649735.1 Prolixibacteraceae bacterium
GGCATGGACAACACAGGATCAATATATCCTCTCGAAATATAAACTCCGGCACTTGCAGCAGCAGTTACCCCTATCATAAAATTACTGGTAGCAGAAGAAACTTTAAAGGGCAACTTCATTATGCTATCCATAGCTATAACCTTAAAAGCTCCTGAACCAATACCAAGGAGTCCGGAAAGAATCCCTGCAACAATCATCATAAGATATCCTCCTCCTATATGAGAGGCATGATATGAAATATTATTTCCCGGTGAGACATGATAGATTCCATCCAGTTTTAGTTTTTCTGCAAAACTATTCTCTTTTATTCCCTGTTTTTTTTCTGCTATATATTCTGTTTTCCTATTTTTAAATGAATTAAAAGCAGAATATAAGAGTAAAATTCCAAAAATAATCATCAGTGACCATGAAGAAATAACAGCGGCAAGTGCAGCTCCGCATATCGCCCCGACAGTAGTAGCCGTTTCAAGAAACATACCTATTCTAAAATTTGTAATGCCTTCTTTAACATAAGATACAGCAGCACCTGAAGAAGTAGCGATTACCGCCACCAGAGAAGTACCAACAGCATATTTAATATCTACACCAAGCCCAATAGTTAAGAGAGGTACAATAATAATTCCTCCTCCCAATCCTGTAAGCGAACCTAAAAGTCCGGCGAGTAAAGCACCAGCAAATAATATAACAAGATAGATTTCCATATCAGGATAAAGATAATAACATACAATTTAAGATCAAAAAACAAAAAAAAGACCATCCGCTCAGGACAGTCTCTCAATATTCGTTATTTTCTTTTATTATTTAGCAGGCACATCTGTCATGTCTTTCACAACAGCACTCTTGTCTACAAGAATTTTAACATTATCATCAATCTGCAGAAGAATTGCAGTGTCTTTTATTTCCATTACTTTACCGTAAATTCCACCGGTAGTAACAACTTTATCACCTTTAGCAAGACTTTCACGAAATTTTTTTAAAGTCTTCTGTCTCTTTACCTGAGGACGAATCATAAAGAAATAAAAAATTACTACTATAAGGATCAATGGTAAAAATGCTGAAAAAGCATTTCCTTCTGTACCGGTGCCCTGCTGAGCCATTAATAAATAATCCATTTTCAATTTTTTAAATTATTAATATCTAATATTTCATTTTTCACATTAGCCATTATTGCAAGCTTAATCTTCTGATTACATGATGTATTCAAAATAATCTCCTTATATGTTTTACCTACATCTCCGGCCGAATTGTATTCTACTTCTATATATTCCGTTTTCCCTGGCAAAATGGGATGTTTTGGATAATTAATGGTTATACATCCGCAGCTACTCTTAGCTCCTTCTATAATAACATTTGATTTGCCGACATTTTTAAAACTAAAACTATATACGTCTATTTCTCCTGCTTTAATATCTCCAAAAGTATGTATTCTCTTCTGAAAAGACAACTTTGATACATTAAAAACTTCCACCTTTTTTTTATTTGTGTTTCCATCACTGTGACAACATTCAAAAATAAGAATAAATATAAATAAAAAAGAATATTTTATTAATGATAAAAACCTCATCCTATAATTTAAGATTTGCATTTGCATTTGCATTTTTATCCTTCTCTTCCCCTATCAGTCCACGACCTTTCTTTTCTATTTTGTTTTCAGATTTTAGATTTTTAGCCACCTTATCTAATATACCATTAATAAAAACGGGACTTTTTTCTGTACTGTAATATTTAGATAATTCAATATATTCGTTAAGTGTTACTTTTGTAGGGATTGTCGGAAAATAAAGAAATTCAATAATTGCCAGCTCCATAATCAGATTATCGATATTGGCTATTCTCTCAATATCCCAATTCTTAGTATGATTTTTAAGTATCTCTTTTAACTCATCATGATGCATGATACTTTTACCTAATAAATCTCTGGCGAATTGTTTATCATCTTCATCCTTAAAAAAAGGAAGAATTTTAAAATTATCACCGGAATCTTCACGAAAGCTCTTTATGGTTTTAATAACCATACTTGTTACAAAATCAAGATCATCATTCCAGTAAATACTTTTTTCCTCCAAAAGTTCATTCAGTGCCTCAGACTGAAGGACAACTTCTTCAAAAAATAATTTTATAAAAGTTTTATCATCGCTAAAGTTATTTTTTTCGCTTGCTATATAATTCTTATATAAATCTGTTTTCAAAAGAGTATGATACAAATTCTTAATAAATTTCTGATTATCCTCCCATGCAAAGTTATTTTTTTCAAGATAAAGATTCAACTCTTTATTAGATCTCAACGAACCAATAATGCGATTATCAACAAACATTGTATTGGGATTAAGATCTTCTTCTGTAGGAAAATTTTTTCTTTTATGTAATTCCATAATCGAAAGAGCATAATCGGCAACTTCTACAGATAAATAAAGTAAATAATGATAAAGATCAAATGTTTTTTTAAGGCTAAAAAACAACTCTTTTTCTGCATTCTCCATAGAATTTGCGGAATCTGCAGAATATGCATATAACACCTGTAATACCTTAACCCTGATAATTCTTCTACTAATCATTTTCAGAACCTCTTAATTTGCCTCAAAGGTAAAAAAATTCTTTTGACGAAAGGGAATGGAGCATACTTTTTTCTATATCCTTAATAATAGAATTTAAATTTTCAATTTCAGCCTATCTTTAATGA
>JAENXA010000003.1 GCA_016649735.1 Prolixibacteraceae bacterium
ATCATAATCATTATCCTTTCATATCTTTAATTAAACAATAGCTGAATATAATGAATAAAATCAAGACAAAAAATGTTTGACAACACCGATTAACACTGTTTAACAAGAATTCAGTTATTTTTATTTTATTGATTTTACAAATTTCTCAATCTTTTCATCAAGTGTTCCTTCCTGACTTACGGCTTTAACAAATGCACTACCTATAATTGCTCCCTGAGCATATTTACAGGCATTATCAAAAGTCTTATGATTTGAAATTCCGAATCCGATAAGTCTCCTGTTTTTAAGTTTCATATTATTAACCCGCTGAAAATATTCCGTTGAATAATCAGAAACATTTTTCTTTGCTCCTGTAGTTGAGGATGTGGAAACCATATATATAAAACCGGTTGAAGCATCATCAATTTCATGTAATCTTTTTTCTGAAGTTTCAGGGGTAATAAGTAAAACGTTATGCAAATTGTATTTTTCAAAAAAAGATTTGAAAGATCGGTTGTATTCATTAAGAGGCAGGTCAGGAAGTATCATTCCGTCTATTCCAATTTCATTACATTTTTTACAGAATGCTTCGATTCCATAACTAATAACAGGATTAAGATAGCCCATTACTATTAAAGGAATACGTACACTCTTACGGATGTCTTTTAACTGTTCAAAAATACATTTTACAGATATACCGTTTTGCAAAGCTATATGACTACTTCCCTGAATAACCGGACCGTCAGCTAAAGGATCAGAAAATGGTATTCCTATTTCAATAAGATCTACTCCATGTTTTTCAAGTCCCTGTATTGTTGGAACGGTATCGTCCAGTTTAGGGTATCCGGCAGTAAAATAAACGGATAAAATATTTTTTTTATCTCCCTGAAAAAGCTTATTTATTCTATTTGTTATCATAATATCTAATTATTTTGTCTGATATTTCTCGTCATCAAAATATTTCAGATATGTTTCCATATCCTTATCTCCACGTCCGGAAATGTTAACGACATTGACATCATCCGGATTCATTTTAATTTTGTCAAGAGCTGCAAGTGCATGTGCTGATTCAAGAGCAGGAATAATTCCTTCAAGTCTGGTCAGAAGAAATGCTGCTTTAAGAACTTCTGTATCAGTGGCTGCAAGGTATTTTGCACGCCCTGTTTCATATAAATGAGAATGAAGCGGACCTATTCCAGGATAATCCAGCCCGGCTGAAATAGAATATGGTTCTGTTATCTGCCCATCATCAGTCTGCATCAGGTAAGATCTTGCACTATGCAGAACACCGGGACGACCTATCGCCAAAGTTGCTGCACTTTGTTTGGTATGAATACCTTTCCCTGCTGCCTCTACTCCTATTAGTTCAACCTTTGTATCATCAAGAAAATGGTAAAAAGCACCGGCTGCATTTGATCCGCCGCCTACGCAGGCAATTACCCTTGTAGGGAGTTCACTTCCTGTTTGCTCCATTAACTGCCATCTCATTTCCTCACTAATAACAGACTGAAAATGAGTAACCATGTCAGGATAAGGATGTGGTCCCACTGCCGATCCTATAATATAATGGGTATCTTCAGGATGATTAATCCAGTCACGCATAGCTTCATTTGTAGCATCCTTTAATGTTTTGTTTCCTGAATCTACAGTAACAACCTTTGCTCCAAGCATACGCATTTTTTTAACATTGGGAGCTTGTCTTTCTACATCTACCCTACCCATGTATACTACACAAGGCATTCCTTTTAGAGCACAAACCGTAGCCGTTGCAACACCATGTTGTCCTGCACCTGTTTCTGCTATAATTCTTTTCTTCCCAAGAGCTCTTGCCAGAATAATTTGTCCTACAGTATTATTAATCTTATGAGCACCTGTATGATTAAGGTCTTCACGCTTAAGATAAATTTTACTATTGTAATGTTCTGACATACGCTCTGCATAATACAATGGGGAAGGACGTCCTACATAATCTTTTAGCAGATGTGCAAATTCCTCTTTAAATTCTTTTGAATTTATAATCCTTAAATAATTATCCTGTAATTCCTTAATATTAGGATACATGAGTTCGGGGATAAATGCACCTCCGAATTCTCCGTAATAACCTTCTTTATTAACCTTATATGACATATTGTTTATTTAATCTATTATACATTCTATATCTATTATTAAAATCAAGCACATTTTCATTAATCTGAAATAAACTATGAGTGCTGTTAATATTTTATCTTTGACAAAATTAATAATCACTGATAATAATCAACCCTTATTCCTTCACAACATCTATATGTAACTTTTTCTTCATTTAAATCTACCTATGTTATTTTTGAACAGATTGTATAAATGCAGCAACTTTTTTGGAATCCTTATATCCTGGTTCAATCTCAAAACCGCTGTTTACATCAACAGCAAAACAAAAAGTATGATTGAATTTGTTTATTTCATCTGCATCTGATAGTCCTATCCCTCCACTTAAAAAAAACGGTACCGGCCCTTTATAATTATTTAAAACAGACCAGTTAAACTTTTTACCATTACCTCCATAAAATTTTTCCTTAGTATCAAACAGAAAGTAATCTACAAAAGTCTCATATTTTTTTAAGATATTAAAATCAAAGTCCTCTCCTACTGAAAACACCTTAATAACTTTAATATTTTTCTCCCGAAGTTCTTTACATTCTTCCATACTTTCCTTTCCATGAAGCTGAATAATATCAAGATGATATTTTTTTTGAATGGAAATAATGTTTTTGGGAGTTTCATTTACAAAAACACCAACTTTTAAAATTCCTACAGATACATTGTCAAAAACAGAAGGATCCGGATCTTCTCCTATGTATCTTGAAGAACCACTGAAAAATATAAATCCCATATAATCCGGCTTTGCCTGACAAATCTGAGAGATATTTTCAGCATCCCTCATTCCGCAGACTTTAACCTTTAATCTTTTGCATTTTACTGAATTCATGATTTTTCTATTTTCTAATATTTTTAATGAATTTAAAACATGCTTCAGCAGGATCTTCAGCCTTCATAAAATTTTCTCCCAGTAGAAATCCACTATAGCCTGTTTTTTTAAGTTTCAGAATACTCTCAACCGAAGAGATACCGCTTTCAGAAATTCTTACCGGATAAGAAGGCAACAAAGGGAACAGACGTACAGAAGTCTTAATATCAACATTAAACGTTTTTAAATCCCTGTTATTCACTCCTATTAAATCAACCCCAGACGGTACTTTCTCAATTTCTTCCTCTTTATGAACTTCTGCAAGAACTTCAAGTTTTAGTTCTGCAGCTACTCCTGAGAGTTCTTCCATCTGTGATTTTGTGAGACTTGCAGCAATAAGCAATATAACATCAGCACCAAAAGCTTTGGCCTGATATATCTGATAAGAATCTAATATAAAATCCTTACGCAATATTGGAATCAAAGGATTTGCTTTTCTTGCTTTTACTAAATTTTCTAAAGATCCTCCAAAAAAAAGTTTATCTGTAAGTACAGAAAGTCCGGAGACACCAGCTTTTACATAACCCATAGTAACTTCCTCAACTTTTGCTCCGGAATGAATAATTCCTTTTGACGGTGATTTAACCTTAAATTCTGAAATAATTCCTGATGCATCAGCTTTTTTAAGATTAGAGGTAAGCGAATTAATCCGGCGATTAAAAAAAGGTTTATCCTTTAGCTCATTAATGCTAAATTTCTTTTTCGCTTTTTCTATCTCTAAAAGTTTCTCTCTGTTGATTTTATCCAGTATAAACATCTTTTGTATAATTTATGTTACATAAATTAAAAGGTTTCAAAGTCCATGAACCTTTTATTAATCATTAAGCAAAACAGCCTTTAAATGCTGAAGTGCTCTTCCGCTTTCCAATGATTCTTTTGCCATAGCTACACATTCTAAAAGTTCCTTTTCGGGATATACTGTTTTTATTCCCATAGCTGCATTGGCTATAACTACATGATTCTGATCTTCTTCTCCTTTTCCTTCCAGAATTTTATGAAAAATAGTAGCCGCCTCTTTTACAGTTTTTCCTCCTGAAAGTTTTTTTGGATCTACTTTCTTAAAGCCAAAATCAGCGGGAGTGATTTTTTTCTCTTTTCCGTTAAAAGAGAAGGAAATATTATCAGTAAGAGAAATTTCATCATATCCGTCAAGACTGTTAATAACAGAACAATGTACGTCATCACCCTGATTCAGCCCTTTATAAAGATCAAAATTTTCACGATTGTTTGTGCCATACATCTGATATCTGGGTGATGAAGGATTTATTATCGGACCCAGTATATTGAAAAATGTCGGAAATGGTAATGATTTCCTTATGGGTGCTACTTTCCCAATTACCGGATGAAACAATGGAGCATGCATAAAGCAGAATCCGCTTTTGTCCAGATATTTTTTTAATTCTTGTTCATCATTGGTAAATTTATAACCAAAATATTCCAGCACATTTGAAGCTCCGCTTACAGATGTAGCAGCATAATTCCCGTGTTTAACAATATTAATTCCCACTCCCGAAACTATGAAAGCTGAAAGGGTGGATATGTTAAAGGTGTTTTTGCAATCTCCGCCTGTTCCTACTATTTCCAGTCCATCATATAAAGACAGATCTACCTGAGAACTCATTTCAATCATAGCTTTACGGAATCCTGATAATTCGGTTGCTGTAAGTGGTCTCATTTTATAGACTGTTAGAAAAGCTGCAAATTCTTCATTACAATACATTCCTTTTCCAAAATTGATTAATACCTGATAGGCTTGTTCCTGACTCAGATTTTTTCCTGAAAACAAATATTCTAATATATCTTTCATTTTTTATATTTTATAATAATCTTTTTTAATCCAATTTGGAGATTTTTATATTTTTCTCTAATTGATAGTTAAGAATTAACATATAGAGTCTCTACAAATTATTTTTATCCACAAAAAATTAACTGTGTATCCAGTTATCTATAATTTTTTCACCAAGCGGAGTGAGAACTGATTCGGGATGAAACTGAACTCCCCTGACATCGTATTTTTTATGTTTTAACGACATTATCCGTCCCTCTTTATCTTCAGCTGTAACTTCAAGACAATCAGGAAAATCTTTTTGATCTACTATCCAGGAGTGGTAATGTCCTCCCTGAAATTCCAGGGGAATATCCTTATATAAAACAGGATCTGATTTTTTCTGAATTATAGGAGTAGCGACGCCATGAAATACATGTTTCATATTCGAAAGATGAGCCCCAAATACCTCACCTATGGCCTGATGACCAAGACAAACGCCTAAAATACTTTTATATGGTGCGTATTTTCTGATGATGTCCATTAAAGAACCAGCTTCTACAGGAATTCCCGGTCCTGGAGAAAGAATAATTTTATCATACTTCTCCAGATCATCAGGAGCTATTTCGTCATTACGAAATACATCAACTTTCAGTCCCGACAATTTTTTTACATCTTCAACAAGATTGTAAGTAAAGGAATCGTAATTGTCTATTATAACTATTTTCATTGAGTATATATTTTATATCTTTTTTATTACCTGTAAGAAATTATTTATTCCATCTTATTGGCATTTTCAAGTGCCTCTTTTAAGGCTGCAAGTTTATTGTTTACTTCCTGTAATTCATTTTCCTCAACAGAAGCAGCAACTATTCCTGCACCGGCCTGATAATAAAGTGTTCCCCCTTTACTAAGGAATGAACGAATCATTATAGCATGATTTAGCGTATCATTGAATCCGATAAAACCGATTGTCCCTGCATAAAACCCCCTGCACTGGTTCTCATATTGATCAATTAATTGCATGGCTCTAAGTTTTGGTGCTCCTGAAAGTGTACCGGCAGGAAAACAATCTCCCAATACTTTCATCATATTATAATTATCGGGTAACTTACCGGAAACTTCAGATACAAGATGAAGAACATGTGAGAAATACTGAACTCCCATAAAATCGTCTACACGTACACCTTCTGCATTGCGACTGACATCATTTCTTGCCAAATCAACAAGCATAGTATGCTCAGCTTTTTCTTTAGGATCCTTGCATAATTTACGGGCAAGTTCCCTGTCTTTCTCATCATCTCCTGTACGGCGGAATGTTCCGGCTATTGGATTGCTTATAACTCTGCCTTTCTGAATACGGACTGTTGATTCGGGACTTGATCCGAAAAGTCGATAATCTCCGTAATCAAAATAAAACAAATATGGTGAAGGATTTACTGAACGAAGAGCACGATATACATTGAACTCGTCTCCTTTAAATTTCTGTGAAAACTGACGGGAAAGTACTACCTGAAAAACATCTCCGCGAAAACAATGCTGTTTCCCTTTTTTTACCATATATAAATAATCCTCATCTGTCATATTCGATTTTTCTTCACCTTCTGTCTTAAAATTTGTTTTCTGAAATGTAAGATTATTAAGAAGTGATTCTATTTTCTCCATCTCAGAATTCTCTTCATCAGGAAGATTTTCAATAAGTGTAATCAGATCTCTTGTATGATCAATCGCTATAACATATTTATATAAACAATAGCAGACTTCAGGAATATCATATTCTTCTTTCTTTTCTGACTTAATATCCAGTTTCTCAAAATATTTAATACTGTCGTAACTAAGATATCCAAATAATCCGTTGGCTGCGGTTTTATTATTATCTCCTGAAAGTTTAAATGAATGATAAAAATCATTTAAAATATTTGCCAGTTCATGATGTCCTTCGATTTCAACTTCACTGTTTTTGTTCCCCGGCTGATTAAGAATTACTTTTCCTTCACTTACTTTTAAGCAATACATAGGTTTTAGACAAATATAAGAGCAGGCATTCTCTTTTCCATGATAATCGGAACTTTCAAGAAGAATTGATTTCTTATAAATATTCCTGAATTTTAAATAGACGCTTACAGGAGTGAGTACATCTGCAAGAATAGTTTTTGTTGTAACTTTTATTTTAACGGGTTTCATATTTATATTTTTTGATTATTCGTAATAACAGAAAAGCGGCTTACCGTGTTAACGATAAGCCGCTTTGTTAATATTTTAAACAATAGGATACGACAGCTACATCTTCTCACGGATTAGTAAAAAGTTTAGTTGCCACCACCATATGTTAAGTAATATATTCATATTATCTTTTAATATTTTAAAAAACCAATATGGCTTTCCTTCTTTTGAAGGATCCCACCACGAATTGGCCATATTGTATCTTTTTTGTTTTATTATTACAAATGAAAAAAAAATAATCTTAATAACCAAAAATAATCTTAAATTTTATTCATTTGGTATTCCCAGATCAACAGATAATTCTTTCCCTTTCATTGTAAGAATATTTTTTACTATATAGAATAATTTCAGTACAGGAACCTGATTAAGTTCACCAGAAAGACCGTAAAGCTCAACAGCTGTAGTAGAATGCGGTTTCAGAACAATGTCTTCGGGACACGAAAAACCTACAGAAGGCTGACGTCTGTGAAGATAAAAAGGTATATCGCTTTTATTATTAATACGTATTTGCTTTACTCCCTGATCTTCAAGTATTATATTATTATTTACAATTTCTATTGAATTTTTAAAAACAGGAACAATAAATTTTTCATTTCCAATTAATGTATCTCCAAAATATATGGCTGTACGTTGTTTTAGTAATGCTTCTTTAACCGCAGATTCACTTCTTCCGGTAGCAAAAACTAAAGTAATGGGGCGATGTCCTTCAGGAAATTCAAGACCAGATGGGCCCTTTATATCAGAACCTGCAAGAATAGTAAGATTCTTTTCATTAGCCATATTCCCGGCTACAGGGAAATAACGGTCATGTTTATAAACTTCCACTCCTTTAAGTATGCTATTGTCCAGTAATCGAATCTGTTCCGGAAACCAGGATGAAGATGTTTGTTCTGCGGAATTACTCAGAAAAAGAAATGCTCCTTGATCCTTTACTTCTTCACAAAATTCACCCCAGTTTTCCCTTCTCAAAAGATTTGCATTCTTAATAAACAAAAGTAACAAATGACCTGGAGGCATCTGTCTATATAATTCTGCTCCTCTGATAAGAATTATACCTGTTTGTTCTGCAAGTGGTCTGGCTATTTCATAAGATCGGTTATTATCTTCATTTACGTCCTTATTATGAGGATGATATCCGATAGGATCAGTAATAGCTATAACATCAAGTCCTTCCCGCCAGGCTTCCTGAACCCTTACAGTAGGCCATACTTCCCCATCTGAAAATATACTGTGCATCTGAAAATCACACTTCAATGTCTGATATCCGGGTATATTTGGAATGTTTATCTCTTTTCTTGTTTGTGCTGACAATGAAAAAACATTAAAAAGAACTAAAACTGATAAAACGATCTTTAAGTTTGTCATAGTTTAATTTATAAAACTAAATTAGGAATTATTGTTCAATTTTCTGCGTACAAAAATAAACTAATTATATTTATGACTATAACAAATGATTGTACCTTCTTGATAAACCTGAATATAATTTCATAATTCCAAAAATAACAACAAGTATAAATATTATGGATGCACCCGAGGGGATATTGGCATAATAAGACATCATTAATCCAGATAATGAACCTACAAGAGCAAATAAAACAGACAAAAAAATCATACTTTTAAAATCATTGGTCAAAATATTGGCTGTAGCCTGTGGCAATGTGAGCAAAGAAAGTATCAAAATAATTCCTACTACACGTATGTTAAGTACTACTGTTAATGCTATAATAACCATCATAAGATAATTTATAAAAGATACCGGAAGTCCTGATGTTTTTGCATATTCCTCATTAAACGCTATATAGAGTATAATTCGGTAAAAAAAGATAAAACATAAAATAATCAGAATACACAAAGAAAACATCAATGATATTTCTGTTCCCGTTACAGCCAAAATATTACCAAACAGATAGCTCATTAAATCCGGAGCATACCCCGGAGTTATATATATAAATATTATACCTATTGCCATACCCAATGACCACCATATTGCTATTGATGAATCCTGCCTGATTTTGCCATTATTTGTAAAAAACTGAATACCCAATGCAGAAAATATTGCAAATACTGCAGCTCCAATCATTGGATTAATACCTAAAAAGTAACCTATTCCTATTCCTCCAAATGAGGCATGAGTTATTCCACCGCTTAAAAATACAATACGGCGCGAAACTATATAGGTCCCGATTATACCGCAGCTTATAGCTGCAAAAATGGCCGCCAGAAAAGAATTCTGAAAAAACTGATATGAAAATAAATTGATTAATGCAGACATGCTTTATTTTTTATTTATTCGTGGAATTTAAGTACCGTATGAGGAATCTTTCCATGACTTATAAGTTTCAGAGGACAATCATAGTCATCCAGCTGTTCCTGACTAATTTTATTTCCCTGATGATAAAAAACATTAACATTAACACATGCGATATTTTTAACATAAAAAGCTATGGTTCCTATATCATGTGATATTAATAAAATAGCCATTTTTTTATTCAATTTTTTTAACTGCTCATATAAAAGACTCTCAAAACGGTTGTCAACAAAGGCATCCGGTTCATCCAAAACCAGCAAACTCGGATTTTTAATCAGAGACCGGCACAAAAAAACACGTTGTAGCTGCCCCCCTGATAATCCTCCAATAGATTTATCCTTCAAATTTGCGATTCCCATATCTTCAAGAAGTTCTTCTGCCTGTCTTATTTCCTCTTTGTTTTTCTTAAATGGATTACGTGTCAGAATATCAGCTTTTCCTGATCTTACAACATCAATAACCTTTATTGGGAACCTGTGATCAATCTGATTAATTTGCGGTAAATATCCGACTTTTGAAAAAGGAATATGATATAAGATTTCTCCTTCCGAAGGTTTTATAATTTTCATAATAGCTTTAACAAGAGTTGATTTTCCACCACCATTAGGACCAATAACTCCCAGGAAATCAAATTCATCAATACTAAGATTGACGTTTTTTAATACAAGATGATCATCGTAACGTACACTCAGATTTTTTATTTCAATAAGTTTTTTCATAATCTATTGATTGGATAAAATTATACTGGAAATATTTTTCAACTGTTTTTCCCAATGTTCATCAAAGGGATCGATGATTATTATTTTACCATTAATTTCACAGGCTATCTGACGGGCATTCTCCATATTAAATCCTCTTTGTAATAAAACAATATGAAGTTTTTCTCTCTTTGCAAGATCTATCAGATCTCTAATCTGCCTTGTAGAAGGTTCCTTCCCTTCAATTTCAATGGGAATCTGCTCAAGATTATAATCTCTTGCAAAATATGTAAGTGACGGATGAAAAATAATAAATTTTCGTTGCAATAAATTTTTAAAAGAATTTTTAATCTCCCGATTAAGAATGTCAATTTCTAAAATCCATTTTTTGTAATTAGCTGTAAATATCACACTGTCTTCCGGAAGTGTTTTTATAAGTGCCTTATAACTTTCATTGGCAATTTTCTTTACTTCAAGTGGAGACATCCATATATGCGGATCTACTCCTTTAAAATTCACAGTATCCTTTTTTGAAATTATCCAGTCGGCCTGTACAGAAGTATCGTAAACTTTCATCTTTGGATTGGTCTGACGAATTTTTTGGGCCCAGCTTTTCTCAAAAGGGATCTGCCCGATTCTCAGCCATACCGATGATCTGGAAATTTCTTTCATTTGGGAAGGCATAATGGAATAATACCGGGGATTCGCTCCCGGTGGAAGAAGTACATTTATGTCCACCAGATCTCCTGCTATTTTTTCTACAAAATATTTTTGGGGAAGTATACTTACACAAACCATTTTCTTATCTGAAACTGAAGATGATTTGCATGATACAAGAATAAGAAGGAACAAAATAAAAATTATCTTTCTCATAACTATAAAATTAAGAAAGGTTGCAGACTGCAGGCAAATGCTTATTTATTATATAGCATCACCCGGTAAATATGATAAAATTCCAAACCTTTTTTAATTATTATACAACCGTGCATATTCACAACTCTTCTTTTGCAAATATAATAAATTTTAGAGTGTAAAGATCACAAACAGATCATAGGAAGGGAATGAGGGAAAATCTTACAAAACAGGATTAAAAAGTAATCGGACAACTATAAACGCACCAAGAAACAAATTCAAATAGAGTATCATTTTTTTAAACTGCACCTGATTAATTCGTTTTGACAAAACGTCTCCCAGTTTAGAGCCTATTAATATGGCAGGTAGTACAAGCACTGTAAACTTTATGGAAAAAACAGGAAACATTCCCTTTGCTATATAAATAGTAGTGCTTATAACAGCATTGATAACGCTAATCAGTGCAAAAATTTTTCTAAAATATTCTTTTGAATAACCTTTTCTATTCATAGCCAGGGCTATGGGAGGACCGCCAATAGACATACTTGAAGTCATCAATCCACTTATGAAACCTGCAAAAACAATAGGTTTATTTTTCCTTTCTAAAGAAATACTTCTGCTGTTTTCCAATAAAAAAAATATGGAAACAGATATAATGGAAACACCCGTTGTTAACTGAAGTGTACTCTCAGGAAATTTTGACAATGCAAATACTCCGAAAGGAATACCGATAAAACTGGCTAGTAACATAGGAACAAAATATTTACCTTTTACTTTTAGTTTAATATGGGATAATATGTATACCGAAGTAAGTAAATTCAAAAGTGTCATTGCCGGAACCAGGGCATGCATGGGGAAAAAAAATGTTAATAAAGGTATTGCCATCAAAGCAAAGCCAAACCCTGTCATTCCTTTAATTAAGGATGCCATCAGAATTACCACTATGCTAATTACCCATTTCATTTTTTACCTATTTTTATTAGACTAAGTATTTATACGTATCAAATATAGTAAAAATACGTATAATAAATAGGTATTTGATCTAACACAGTAACAAAAGAAATAATTTTTTAACAATGATTTTAGTAGAAACTAAGGATTTTACGTCTATTATACAAACTACATTCATTTGAATTACAGAGATATACAAAGGTTTTGCCACAGCATTTGTTGTCTTATACACACATTTCATTAAACTATATAAAGTAATCAAAAACCGGAAATCATTGCTGATTTTTTATTTTTTTTTGAGCGGAACCGGATCATATCCACTGGTTCCCCATGGATTACATCTTGATATTCTTTTTATAGTCAGCCATAATCCTTTAAAGGGACCATGGATTTTTAAAGCTTCTACTGCATATTGTGAGCAGGTAGGAATATGCCTGCAAGAAGAAGGGGTAAGCGGTGATATACAATACTTATAGAAATATATAGGTATCAGCAATATCCACGACAAAATTTTCAACAAATATTTCAATACAATTCGCATGTTAAGATAATATGAACAATTTTCAATATACAAATGTAATACATTAACGCCAATCCATAAACACAGGATTTTGCGTCTCTTAAACAGGTTATCCTATTCAGGAGCATCCACGCTTATGATTATACTTAAAACACAGACAAACCGAAACAATAATTTCTATCATAAATAACCCGGAAAATATTCGTAAATTTACAAAAAAATAAGATGTTTAAAGAGGCTTTATTCGGGAAGACATTAGAAGAATTACAGAATATTTGCCAGGCCATGGGTCTGCCCAAATTCACTGCACGCCAGATAACCGACTGGCTTTACAAAAAACCAGTATTCTCTATTAATGAGATGTCTAACCTTTCAAAAAAAGCCCGTGAGCTTTTGGACAAAAATTACTGTTTTGGAACAACAAAGGCTGTAGAGGTAAAGGAAAGTATAGACGGAACAAAAAAATATCTTTTTCCTGTTTTAAAAGGAAATTATTTTATTGAAACTGCAATGATTCCTGAAAAAAACCGGAATACCGTTTGTATATCTTCTCAGGCGGGATGCAAAATGAACTGTCTTTTCTGTATGACAGGAAAACAGGGATTTCAGGGAAATCTAACTGCAGGAGAAATATTAAATCAACTTCGCAGCCTTCCTGAATGGGAAAAGATTTCAAACATCGTATATATGGGTATGGGAGAGCCTATGGATAATCTTACAGAAGTCCTTAAAAGTATAAATATTCTTACAAGCGACTGGGGCTTTGCCATGAGTCCGCACAGAATAACAGTTTCTTCATCAGGAATTCTTCCTCCTTTAATCCATTTTTTGGATGAGAGCCTGGCAAGTCTGGCAATTAGTCTTCATTCTCCATTTTCAGAAGAAAGAGCAGGACTCATGCCTATTGAAAAAACATATCCAATAGAAAAAGTTATAGAGGAAATCAAAAAAAGAGATTTTCACGGTCAGAGAAGAGTTTCTTTTGAATACATTGTTTTTCATAATCTTAATGATAGTCCCAAACATGTAAAAGGAATAGCTCAGCTTTTAAAAGGGCTGAAATGCCGAATGAATCTTATTCGTTTTCATGCTATTCCGGGAACGAAGCTAAACGGAACAGATGAAAAAGCTTTGCAGACATTTAAAGATCAGCTCAATGAAACGGGAGTATTCACTACTGTCCGGGCATCAAGAGGACAGGATATTGAAGCAGCATGCGGATTATTATCTACAATGAAACAAAAATAAAAATAAAAATCAGGACCTGCGCATTTCAACTGAAGTCTCTTTAGAACTTTTTTTTGATAATAATCCATTGGAAAATAAACAAAAATCTTTAAATTAGGTTTTTTGTCATTGTAACAAATGAAATTTAAAATAGTGGAATTAGTTGTTATTAAAAAAACAGTAAAAGCAAGAAAAAATAAAGAAAAATATAATGGGTAAAGAAAAAATTATAATAGGCATTTCTCAGGGAGACATTAACGGTATTGGTTATGAAGTTATTCTTAAGACTTTCAGCGATTCAAGAATGATGGAGATGTGTACCCCCGTGGTATATGGTTCTTCGAAGGTAGCAGCCTACCACCGAAAGACTTTACACATGGACACTTCTAATCTTAACACAATACAAAAACCATCGGAGGCCAATCCAAAAAAGATAAACATGATTAATTGTATATCTGATGATATAAGGGTTGAACTTGGCAAAATTACAGCAGAAGCAGGAGAAGCGTCTTACCTTGCTCTGGAAGCAGCAGTAAAAGACTTAAAAGCAGGAGAAATTGATGCTCTGGTAACAGCACCTATATGCAAAGACAATATTCAAAGTGATAACTTTAAATTCCCCGGACATACAGAATATCTGGCCAGCCAGTTTTCAACAGATAACTTTCTGATGCTTATGGTCAGCGATACTTTAAAGGTTGGACTTGTTACTACACATGTACCTGTATCAAAAATTTCATCTTTGATTACAGAAGAAGCTATACTTAAAAAGCTACGTATAATGGAAAAATCCATGATACAGGACTTTAATATTGAAAAACCTAAAATTGCAGTACTCTCACTTAATCCTCATGCAGGTGACGGAGGTCTTTTAGGAAATGAAGAAAAAGAGATTATTATTCCGGCTATAGAAAAAGCCAGAAAAGAAGGAATTATCGCCACAGGGCCTTTCCCAACAGATGGATTTTTCGGTTCCGGATTATATAAACATCACGATGCTGTTCTTGCGATGTATCACGATCAGGGACTTGGCCCATTTAAGGCACTGTCTTTTGACAGAGGAATAAACTTTACTGCAGGACTCCCTGTTATAAGAACCTCTCCTGATCATGGAACTGCTTTCGATATTACAGGAGAAGGAAAAGCCTCGCCCGCTTCTTTCAGAGAAGCCATTTATGCAGCCATTGATATTCATAAAAACAGAATCGAATATAATGAAATCACAAAAAATCCTTTAAAAAGATTTAATATAAATCAGCCTGACGACAATAATTCTACATATCAGAATAATAACAAAAGAGTATAGTTTATGTATGAATTCATAAGGGGGAAAATAGTAGAAATAACACCAGCTGAAGTGATCATTGATACGGGATCAATAGGTTATTTTGTACATATATCGTTGAATACTTTTTCCCGGATTAATAAAAAAGAAGAAGTAAAATTATTTTTGCATCAGGTAGTAAGAGAAGATGCACAGATACTTTTTGGATTTGCCGAAAAATCTGAGCGGGAATTATTCAGGATGCTTATATCTGTTAGCGGAATCGGAGCCGGAACAGCTGTTATGATGTTTTCATCATTGTCTCCTGATGAAATAAAGAAAGCTATACTTGAGGAAAACGTAGGAATTCTTAAAAGTATAAAAGGTATTGGAGCAAAAACAGCACAACGGGTTATAATCGATTTGAAAGATAAAATCGGCAAATCATCAGCCGGAGACAAAATATTTACAAGCGGGAATAATACGGTATTTGAAGAAGCTTCTTCTGCACTGGTAATGCTGGGCTTTGCAAAAAAAAGTATTAATAAGGAACTAACAACATTGATTCAAAAAAATCCTGATGTTTCTGTTGAAGAACTGGTTAAGATAGCATTGAAGTCGTTGTAAATTATGGAAAAACGAAGAATAGAAATAATGGCTCCTGTAGGTTCGTACGAATCTTTATATGCAGCCATACAAGGCGGAGCAACATCTGTGTATTTTGGGGTAGGACAGCTAAATATGAGAGCTCATTCGGCTAATAATTTTACTTTGGAAGACATCAGTAAAATCGTAAATATTGCAAAAGAGAATAACGTAAGGACATATGTAACTATTAACACTATTGTCTTTGATGAAGAGATGGAAAAGCTGTATCGTCTGATTGACACTGTTAAAGAATGTGGAGTATCTGCCATTATCGCAAGCGATATATCCGTAATTCAGTATGCTTTCAATCAAGGCGTTGAGGTTCATATCTCCACCCAGCTAAATATTACAAATATTGAAGCCGTAAAATTTTATTCCCATTTTGCCGATGTCATTGTTCTGGCACGTGAAATGACTATGGATAAAGTAAAAAATATTCATGATAAGATCATAGAACAAAATATTTGCGGACCAAAAGGTGAAAGAATAAAAATAGAAATGTTTGTCCATGGTGCTTTGTGTATGGCAGTTTCGGGGAAATGCTACATGAGCCTTCACGAGATGAATGCTTCTGCCAACTGCGGAAACTGTATGCAGATTTGTCGCCGCAGCTATATTTTAAAAGACAGGGATACCGGTGAAGAGCTATCTGTTGACAACGAATATATCATGTCCCCCAAAGATCTTAAAACTATTCACTTTTTAAACAAAATACTGGATGCAGGGGTTTCTATTCTAAAAATTGAAGGAAGGGCCAGATCTGCCGAATATGTAAAAACTGTTGTCCAGTGTTATAGTGAAGCAGTAAAGGCATGCCAGGACAACTGCTTTACTGATGAAAAAATACAAAACTGGAACAAAAGACTAAGCTCTGTATTTAACAGAGGGTTCTGGAATGGTTATTATCTTGGACAACGTCTGGGTGAATGGAGTAAAAATTACGGTTCATCAGCAACAGAACATAAAGCTTATATAGGAAGAGGAACAAATTACTTTTCTAAGTTGCAGGTTGCGGAATTTAAAATGGAAACAGGCAGCCTCTGCATTGGTGACCGAATAATGATCATCGGTCCTACAACAGGTGTAATTGAAAAAACGATTAATGAAATCAGAGTGGATCTTAAACCTGTAGATAAAACAAGAAAAGGAGATTTATTTTCTATGTCTATTGATGAAAAAATCAGAAAATCAGACAAACTATATAAAATTGTAAAATCAGAAAATAAACTATTTTTCAACTAATAATTATAAAATACAATTTTCCCCTTTAATTGGGATTTATCATTCTTAATGTTAATGTCTTATGCGCAGAACTATTCTTTATGTTGTCTTTATTATTATCTTAATAGGAGGGAGCATACTGTTATGGCAGCATTTTGATAATAAATCAAACAGATACTCTGACATTAGTATGGAATACAATGCTGTTCCTGTAAAATCAATGATAATTTTCAGAATACCTGATGTTGGTGATTTTTATCAGAAATTAGAAGGAAATTCTCACATTAATAAAAATTTTAAAAAATGGATCCATTCATACCTTTTACCTGAAGATCTCAAACAACTTGAGGACAACGGAAAAGAAAAATCTCTTTCTGATATAATTAAAGGAAAACAAATAATTATTTCATTTAATACAGAAGGGAAAGATAATATAGGAAGTCTGACCATTTTTTCAATTCGCAACAAAACGGAGAAAAAAAATCTGATAAATTTTTTTAATAATTACAGTAAAGCCAGCGGTCATCAATTATATAAAAAGTCTTATGATAGAGTTGATATTTATAATTGTACACTAAAAAACAGGACATATTATTTTGCTGAAAAAAAAGGTCTGTTTTTAATAAGCAGATATCATCTTTTTATTGAGAATGCTATTCGTCAAATTGATACGAAAGGATTACAAGATCAGAAAGATTTCAAAAATCTCACATCAACAGTAAGCAACAGCTGCGATATGAATCTTTTTATCCAGAATAATATTTCTTCTGTTTTTATAAATAATTTTTTTTCAGATAAATTTAGAAAAGCTACTTCTTCTTTTATTAATTTCTCAAAATGGACTGAGCTGGATTTATCCTTTAATGACACTGATATTAAGATGGGAGGATTCAGCATATCTGACAATGAGGATGAAAAATATATTGATCTGTTTAAAAACCAGGATTCAGGAAGATTTATGATAGACAAGGTACTTCCATACAGAACGGGTCTTTTTGTCTGTTTAAACTTATCGGATCTTAGCAGTTTCCAAAAAAAATACAATAGTTTTCTTGAAAAAAAAGAAAAGAAAACATATTACCGCCAAAAAACTTTATTAACCAATCTGGATAAATATTCGCGAAAAAAATTCCTGTCAGAATTCTGTAAAATTGCCGGAAGAGAATTTGCCATGGTTTATGGGACTGTTACCCCAGGGGAACCTTTATCAAATCGTTTTTTTGTAGTAGAAGTAAATAATAATTCAAAAGCCCAGGAACTGTTTTTACCACTTCTCGAAAGATATGCCATATTAAATAAAAATTCCCTGACACAGGAAAGAATTTTATGTAAAAATATTGACGGAAATAATTATTATATCTATCCTTTCCCCGAATCCCATTTTCCTGAGTTACTTTTTGGAAAGATCTTTTCCGCCACAGAAAGTAATTATATGTGCTTCTATAAAAATTACATCATTTTTTCTAATTATGAAAAAGATCTGGAAAAATATATTTCGGAGTTGAAAGAAGGAAAGACATTGTCAGAAAACGATAATTTCGAAAAATTCAACTCACAAATGTCATCACGTTCATGTTTTTATTCATACATTAATACTTTCGAATCTTACTATTTAAAAAATTATTATCTCTCTGAAAATATAACCGAAGAATCCGGAGGAGATAAAAATTCGATTGATAATTTTTATTCATTGGGATGGCAGTTTATGCCAAATTCCGGTGCCTGTTTAAATAATGCTTATCTAAAATACGAAAATGACAATCAGGATAATGCATCTCTAATCTGGAAGATAGAATTAGATTCAACGCTTGAGAAAAAACCACAGTTTGTTTATAATCATACTATTGAAGGAAACAAAGAAATTCTCATTCAGGATAATAAAAACAATTTATATCTTATTGATCAGAATGGGAAAAAATTATGGAAGAAAAAACTTTCTGGAAAAATAATCGGGAAAATCCATCAGATAGATATTTACGGAAACAAAAAACTGCAATATTTATTTAATACAAAAGATCAGATTTGTCTTATTGACAGAACGGGTAAAACAGTATTGCCTTTCCCTATTAATCTTAAATATACTGCAACCAACGAAGTATCTGTCTTTGATTATGATAACAATAGAAATTTCCGGTTTTTTATTGCCGATGAAAAACACAACATTAATGTTTTTGATGATAAAGGACATAAAATTAAAGGATGGAATTGTCAGAAAACGAAAACACAAGTAAAACAACCTGTTCAATACCATAAAATCGGCAAACTGGATTATATTTTCTTTAACGACAGCGAAAATACTTATATATTAGACAGACAGGGAAGAAAACGAATTTCTACAGAACCCTTTAAACATTCTAACAACTCTTTACAATTTATTCCAGGTAAAAATCCGGCTATTGCCATTACTGATATAGAAGGTAAAATTCATCTTCAGTACTTTAACAAAAAAACAAAGATTCTTGATTTCGGAATGGACTTCAGTTCAAATCATACATTCCTTGTTAACTCTGCCCCAAACGGAGAGTCAACCAATTACTGGATAAAAGACTCTAATAAACTTTACATTTATAATGAAAAAGAAGAACTCATTAAAAAAACACTTCCCGACTATTTTGATCTTACGCCTGATGTTATGAAAGATCAAATGGTTACAGGCTTGTGCTATCCAGACAAAAAAGTATATCTGTTAAATAGTTTTGGAACTGTAATTTCAGGTTTCCCTTTAAGCGGAGATACTACGCCAGGCGTGGGATCATTTACAGAAGGGTCCTCATGGACTAATATAATTATCGGCAATGGCTGTACACTATACAATTACAGAATAAAATAGAAAATTGTTTATGGGTTCACATACTATACTCTGGTTTAAGAAAACCAGGCCAAAAAAGAATAAAAAAGTATTATCTTTACACAATAATGAGAATAAACGGGTTCTATAAAAACATAAAGATGGAAAATTTAATGATAAATGAAATGAACGGTAATGAACCGGAAGAAAAAAGCAAAAAAGAACAATCACTGCATAGCAGGATAGATATGAAATTTCTGGATCAACGCAAAATTTTTTTATGGGGTGAGGTTAATGATGATTCAGCAAAAGATATTGTTAGTAAATTATTTTATCTTGAATCGGAGAAACCGGGTGAACCTATAACTTTTTTTATTGACAGTCCAGGGGGAGTGGTCTCTTCAGGATTTTCCATTCTGGATACAATGAATTTAATTTCATCGCCTGTTTCAACTGTGTGCATGGGATTGGCTGCTTCAATGGGCTCTATACTATTATCAGGAGGAGTAAAAGGTTCACGTTATATTTATCCGCTGGGAGAAGTAATGATTCATCAGCCCAGCATGGGATCATTAAGGGCGACTGCCGCTGACATAGAAATAGAAACAAGACAAATTTTAAAAACTAAAGAGCTTTCTGCTAAAATATTGTCTAAAAACTGCGGTCAGACAAAAAATAGAATATATAAAGATTTCGATCGTGATCATTGGATGGATTCTGAAGAATCCATTAAATATGGCATAGTTGATAAGATTTATACAATTTAATATTTATTGTTATTTGAAGATTCATCATGAAATTTACCTGCGAAATTCAGGTATAAAATAACCGGTATTTTCTCCGGTTATTTTTATTAAATGGATTTAACTATACTGTGATCTATATTTTTAGAATAGTTGCTGGCGCTGCCATTCGAATAGTGATACAGATAATGCATGTGAAATATTCATTGATTTATTTTTTCCTATCATCGGAATATAAACACTCTGGCTGCATTTAGATATACCTTCTGATGGTATACCATAAGATTCATTTCCAAGCATAAAAACAATCTTTGATGGTAATTTTACCTCGTAGATATTTTTTGAACCTTCACTCGTTTCTATCGCTACAAGCGAATAATCATCGGGAATGATATTCAAAAATTCAGCAAAGGATACTGTATGTACTTTTATATGAGAATAGCTCATACCGGCTATCCTTTTTATATATGATTTTCTTAGAATAAACGATTCCTCAAGCAAAAAGACATCTTCTCCCCCTATATTATCTACAAGACGAATTATATGACCCAAATTTTCAGCATTTTTAATATTCCATATTGAAACTAAAGGTTTATCTTTGAAATTTGAATAGTGTTTATCACTAAAAAAAGAGACAGAATTTGTTTCCATTTTAATAAATCTTATTTTTCGGTAAAAATAAGAAGAAAACCATTAATTACGCTGAGACATGACAACATCAAAAAAATTTTTTATTTTTATTATCTCTATATTGCTATTTTCTTGCGGTCCTTCAAAAAAAGAACAGGCCATAGAAAAACTTCAAATGGCACATAATGCCTATGAAAAAGGTGATACTGCACTCGCCTTACTACAGACAGATTCCGTAAGTATATTATATAGCGAAGAAATTCAACAAAAAGAAGATGCCCAAAAATTCAGGAAACAGATATATGGAGACATTCTTTTTTGCGAACAGGACAAGCTGGATACTGTAAACAGCAAGATTTCGAAACTTGAAAAATTTTTTACTACAGAGAAAACACCATATGACCGGTATCGTCAATATATATACAAACGGCAGGATGCTGAAAAAAGATGGAATAAATCATATATTCAGGTTCATCTTGACGAAAGGGGAGAGTTATATATTTCAAGTAATTATTATGGAGATAAATGGTTAAACCATACTTCTTTAAGAGTTTATGACAATGATATTCAATCAAAGACAGATACTGTTCCTCTTAACAATCCTCTTAATCATCACAGCGATTTTCTTAATACAAAATGGGAAAAAGTTTCCTATACAAACGGTGCAGATAACGGATTAATAAAATTTATAGCCGATAATGCAGACAGAAAGCTAAAGGCGGTTTTTCTGGGTAACCGTTATTACTATATCATTTTAGAAGATTATGATAAACAAGCTATGAAAGAAGCTTTAAAATTATCGAAATTATTAAAAAGAAAAACTTTTCTGGAAAAGGATATTAAAATTTTACATGAGAAAACAAACTTAAGCCGTTAGATTATTTCTATTAAATTCATAAAGCAAAAAAATGTATCAGGTAAAAGCAAAAAAACTATAAACATAATACAAGAACATTACATGCAAATATACAATTTAAACAAGTAGAAAATAATCACAGAAATTATAATTATTTTTTCATAGATTTGAATAAAAAATAGTGCAAATGGGATCTTTTCCGGTAAAAAAAAGGGCTTTTTATATTTCGCTGGTAGTCTGTATAATCAGTCTTGCCTTTTTATTTTTATTCCAGCATACAGAGTTCCAATGGTATGGTAATATCTTTATAGTAGTTTTATTTTCCCTGATTATTTATATTTTTCTAAATTTTTCTTTCAAAAACTTTATAGAAAAAAATATAGAACCAATTTATAAAGTAATTCATGAGGTTCCTTCTCATGGAGAAAAAAATGGAGAAAAAATTCATAATTACGAAAAAGATACAACTGATGTAAAAAAAGAAGTTCAGGAATGGGCAAATAACAAAACACAGGAAATTTCCCGTCTTAAAAATCTGGAACAATACCGTAAAGAATTTCTGGGAAATGTTTCACACGAATTAAAAACACCAATTTTCAATATTCAGGGATATATTTTAACCCTTCTTGATGGCGGACTTGAGGATCCCAAAATAAACAAACTTTTTTTGAAACGCACCGAAAAAAGTATCGACCGTATGATTTCTATTGTGCAGGATCTGAGTTCCATTTCTAAACTGGAATCAGGTGAGGTTAAGATGCGCATGGAAAATTTTGACATAGTTCCACTTGTAAAGGAGGTTTTTGAGCTTCAGTCAATGACGTCTCATGAATGCGAAATTAAACTTCTTATGGAACCTGTGAAAAAACCAATAATGGTAAAAGCTGACAGGAAAAGGATAATGGAAGTCATAACAAATTTGGTAACTAATGCTCTGAAATATGGTAAAAGGAAAGGATATATAAAAATTTCTTTCTATGATTTGAAAAACAGGGTGATGATAGAAATGAAAGACAACGGAATAGGAATCAGTCAGGATGATTTACCAAGAATTTTTGAACGATTCTATCGTGTAGATAAATCACGGTCTCGTGAACAGGGCGGAACAGGTCTGGGGCTTTCTATTGTTAAGCATATTCTTGAAGCTCATAATCAGACTATTAATGTAAAATCAGTTTTGGATGAAGGAACGACTTTTACTTTTACACTGGGAAAAGCTAAATTATTATAATATTTGAAATTATCATGAAATCAGAAATCGTTATAATTTGAAAGAAACAATTTCATATCTTATAAAAAATTCACTATCTTGTTTTTTACTTTATGTTCTTTAAAGATATTTTTCAATAAGTTTCTACCTTTACAAGAATATTTGTCTTTCTATATAAAAATAACCGGCGAAATTTTTCAATCATGAGCGAAGAAAAATATAAAATATTACTGGTCGATGACGAAATCGATATTCTGGAATTCATCAGTTATAATTTAAGAAAAGAAGGATTCATAGTTTTTACCGCACAAAACGGAGTATCAGGATTAAAGATAGCAGAGAAGGAAAAGCCTAATCTTATAATACTTGATGTGATGATGCCTGAAATGGATGGAATAACTACATGCGAAGAACTGCGGAAAATACCTTCATTACAAAATACCATAATATCATTTCTAACAGCAAGAGGAGAAGATTATTCTCAGATTGCAGGTTTCGAAGCAGGCGCAGATGATTATATAACGAAACCTATCCGTCCCAAAGTATTAGTTAGCCGCGTCAAAGCCCTCCTGAAACGTTTTAACAGCAATAGTTCGATAAAGGAACCTTTAATAGAGGATACCAATCTGTTGAAAATTGGAGACATAACCATTGATAAGGAACGTTATTTAATTAAAAAAGGTGAAGAAGAGATGATTCTTCCCCGTAAAGAATTTGAACTGATATCTCTACTTGTATCTAAACCGGGAAAGGTATTTACCCGTGAAGAAATTTATTCCTCAGTATGGGGAAATAATGTTGTTGTAGGTGACCGTACAATTGATGTTCATATACGTAAACTTCGTGAAAAAATCGGTAGTGCTCATATCAAAACGCTTAAGGGTATAGGATATAAATTTGTTGAATAAAAAATTAATTTTAAGCATTTAAAAATACATTACTATCGCATAGTTAGTTATGAATCCCAAAAAAAACCCTGCATAAACCTGAGCAGGAGTGTGCCTTTTAAGGATTAAACGAGAAGTTCCAATCATTCCACAAATAAGAAATAATATACAAACGGGAAAAATAGCATTCAGAGAAAATCGGAAACACACGGCCAAATAGATTCCTGTAAGTCCTCCTATTCCAGCCGTCTGGACACTTATTTTCCATTTTGAAGAAACCAGCAACAGTAATAGAATAGTGATGGCCGCAGAAATCAGAAAAATTTTAAAAGATGAGAAAAAAATCATCTGCCTAAGAAAAGAGTACCCTATATAATAAGAAACAGCAGTAATCAAAAAAAGTAAAAGACGGTCTTTTCTGTTTGAGAAGTTTATTCCATTGTGCGAAAAATATTTAATAAGCCACATAGTAAATACGGGGACAACAAAGGTACTTACAAAAACAATAGCCAGAATAAAAAGTTTTGCCTGAAAAATCAGAAAAGTACTAAAATAAAAAGGAGACAACAACAACAATAAAAAGCCCCAGGTCGGAACTATAAAGGGATCAAAAAGTATAGAAATTACTTTAGCTATTTTTTGTTCTAAATTCAAGTTTTCCATATTAAAGTTTTTTTCTCATCCGCGCAACAGGAATTCCAAGTTGTTCACGATATTTTGCTATTGTCCGCCGAGCAATAGAATACGATTTTTTCTTCAAAACCTGCACCAGTTTGTCATCAGTCATAGGTTTTTGCTTATCTTCAGAATCTATACACTCCTGTAAAATTTTCTTGATTTCACGTGTTGATACTTCTTCTCCCGAATCTTTATGCATTCCTTCTGAGAAGAAATATTTCAACGGGAAAATCCCGAAATTAGTCTGAATATATTTACTATTTGACACCCTTGAAATTGTAGATATATCAAGATCAGTACGAATTGCTATATCTTTAAGTATCATTGGTCTTAACTTACCCTCATCTCCTTCCTGAAAATATTCCTTCTGAAAACGTATAATTTCTGTCATTGTCTTTAGTAAGGTCTCCTGTCTCTGCCGAATAGCATCAATAAACCATTTAGCAGAATAAACTTTCTGTTTTACAAAAACAAGAGCATCTTTCTGACGTTTTGAGATATCTTTTTTGTTTTTAGAATAAATTTTAATCATATCAAGATAATGTTTACTCATCCTAAGTTCCGGGACATTTTTTTGATTAAGAGAAAGTTCCAGCTCCCCATCATTATCTTCCAAAATAAAATCAGGAACAATTACCTGATTGGTTTTTATCATAGGATTGCTACATGAACCTCCAGGACAAGGATTAAGCTTAAGAATCTCATCAATTGCAGCCTTTAATTTTTCATGAGTAATATCATATTTACGAAGAATTTTATCGTAATGTTTCTTAGTAAAATCTTCAAAACTATCCTCCAGAATTTTTATAGCCAGCAATACTGATTTTATTTCCTTTTTTCTGCGAATTTGTATAATTAGACATTCCTTAAGGCTTCGGGCGCCCACTCCGGCAGGATCAAAACTCTGAATGACCTTAAGAACTTCTTCAAGTTCTTCTTCCTTAACTTCCATATTAAGATGAAAAATCATATCATCACTTATCGATGACAAATTCCTCCGTATATATCCGTCATCATCAATATTTCCGATAAGATATTCGGCAAGTTTTTTCTGTCTTTCATCCAGAGATGATAAACTAACCTGTTCAAATAGGAATTCCCGGAAACTTGTCCCCGTAGAAAATGGTATTTCCTGATGTTTATCATCTCCGGAGTAATTACCAAAAGACACTTTATATGCAGGAGTATCATCACTATCAACATAATCATCTACAGAAAATTCATCCCCGTCGTTTTTATCTGTTTCTGATGATTCTTCATCCACGGTATCGTTATTATCAGAAATATCGTCTGATTCCTCTCCGGGTATTTCCAATACAGGATTTTCCTCCAACTCTTTTTTTATCCTCTGTTCCAGCTGAACAGTAGGAATTTCCAGGAGTTTAATCACCTGTATCTGCTGAGGCGATAACTTCTGAAGTAATTTTTGCTGTAAACTGAGTTTTTGAGATGGCATCACTTTTACTTTTTATTCAAAGATAAATTTTATCTCGCAAAATAGTATACTTAATCCAACAAAAACAAATGTAATAATCTTTCTTTCGATAGAGTTAATTACAACACAGGACCCTTATGCTTTAAAATTCCGCATTTTTAGGTGTTCTCGGAAAAGGAATTACATCACGAATATTGCCCATGCCTGTCATAAACATAACAAGACGTTCGAATCCCAAACCAAAGCCTGAATGAGGTACTGAACCAAAACGACGTGTATCCATGTACCACCACATACTTTTTGCAGGGACTCCAATTTCTGTCATTCGTTTCAATAACTTATCATAATCGGCTTCTCTTTCTGAACCACCGATGATTTCACCAATCTGTGGGAATAATACATCCATAGCAGCAACAGTCTTATTGTCAGAATTCATTTTCATATAAAAAGCCTTGATATCTTTAGGATAATCAATAAGAATTACCGGTTTCCCAAAATGCTTCTCCACCAAATAACGTTCATGTTCACTTTGCAAATCAACACCCCACTCTACAGGATAATGAAATTTTCCTTTTTTATTTTGTTTGGAATTCTTAAGAATATCTATAGCTTCAGTATAGGTACAGCGAACAAATTTATCATTGAGAACAAATTTTAATTTTTCCATAAGATCCATGGATCGTTCAGCCTGAGGTTTGTTTTTTTCTTCCTGGTGAAGCCTTTTTGTTAAAAATTCAAGATCATCAATACAATTATCAAGAGCATATTTAATAAGATATTTAAGAAAATCTTCTGCCAGATCCATATTGTCTTTCAGATTATAGAAAGCCATTTCCGGTTCAATCATCCAGAATTCTGAAAGATGGCGTGTGGTATTTGAATTTTCCGCTCTGAATGTAGGTCCAAATGTATATATCTCGCCTAAAGCCGTTGCACCAAGTTCTCCTTCCAGCTGACCGGATACGGTGAGATTGGTAGAACCTCCGAAAAAATCCTGAGAAAAATCTACCTTACCTTCTTCTGTCATTGGAGGATTATTTGCAGGCAATGTAGTTACTCTAAACATCTGCCCTGCTCCTTCAGCATCAGAGGCAGTAATAAGAGGAGTATTTAAATAATAAAAGCCTTTAAAGTTAAAATAATTATGTATAGCAAAAGCCATTGCATGACGAACACGAAATACTGCACTGAATGTTCCCGTTCGGAAACGCAAATGAGCATTTTCACGCAAAAATTCAAGTGTATGTCTTTTGGGCTGTATTGGATATTTATCAGGATCGGCTTTACCGTAAATGGTAATCTCTGTGGCATTTAATTCTACAGACTGTTCTGTCCCCTTTGATTTTACAAGTTCTCCTGTAACAGCCAGAGATGCTCCACTATTAATATCTTTTAAAAAATCTTCTTTAAAATTTTCGATTTCTGCTACTACCTGCAGATTAAGGATTGTCGAACCATCGTTCAATGCAATAAACTGAACATTTTTACTTCCTCTTTTTGTACGTACCCATCCTTTTACCAGAATCTTTTCTCCGACCTGTCCAGCCTTCAAAACTTCTTTTATTTTTTTTCTTTCCATTTTTTGCTGACGATTTTTTTAAATTTTATTCCTTTTTACTATAGATTCAACAAAATTACATTTTTCAATTGAAAAACAGACAAAGAGTACTAAAATCATTCTTTTTTTTAAAAAAACAACAGAGGATTATCAATAACCACCAAATGGAAATTTTTTTAACCCGAATTTAGAAAAAGGACAGCAAGTCTTTATTTATAAAGACAAAAAAAACTAAAAGTACATAACTATAATTAATTTGGATTTACAGAGAATGTCATGTCTTTTTCATGACGACACATTTATTGCAATACCTTTTTCTTTACATTATACCCTTCAATTATTATTTCGGATGGATGTGAATGTAAATCCTGCAAAGATACATCAATGGTTATTGTTTTACTTTCTCCCGGAAGCATGGAAAAATAATTATCGCTGTAAAATACGGGACTAATAATTTCCCCTGTTTTACTATCTGTCAGCATAAGACGAGTAAAGAATGCCAGTGAATAAGTTTTATTACATAGTCTAACAGTATAATACCGGCGATTACCTTCATCTTTGGAAGTTATCTGACTGTTCAAATCGCTCGTTTTAAGCTGGCTTAAACTTTCAATCAGCCCTGCAACGGTCCTCCTACTGTCCATGGTCCCTTGTATAGGTCAGTCGAACGCCAGTAAAATGTACTCGCAACAATACTGTCTTTTTGATTATAAACTTCAAGTTTGATGAAATGTACAGGGGTCAAATGATTCTCAGGAAATGTTATTTTCATTATATCATTTGCCACCCCGTCTTCGGGAAGATTCACTTTAACCTTTTTGTCCATTAATGTTTCCATATCCATATTAATCAAGCGAAACCTGACTTTTATGTTTTTTATTTCACGGAAAAGATCATTATAAACACTTACCGTATTCTTATTAAATACTCCCCTAACATTAATGATATATTATTGCCTGTTTATATCACTTCCATTTATAGTACTCCATACTTCCCTACCTTTAATTATAGTAGCCTTAATATTTATCCGTTCGTCAAAAATTACAATATCCGCATCCTTCCCCTCCGTTATAGTTCCCTTTTGTTGTAAAAACCCACTTATACCTGCCGGCGTGGATGTCATCATCTGAACGGCATCCGCCAAAGGAACACCTGCCATTTCCACCATATTTCTGACCAATAAATCGGCGGTAGCCACACTTGATGCAAAGACACTCCGGTCGGGAAGTTTGGCAACACCGTCCTCTATAATTACTTTTAGCCCGTGCTTCAAACTTCCCACAATACTTTCACCCGGTCCCATGCCTGCTCCTCGCATGGAATCTGTGATTAATGCAACACGGGAAGGCCCTTTTATTTTATAAGCCAATTTAAGGAGACATGGCGGAAGATGAGAACCATCGGCAATAATTTCTACTGTAAGCTGGTCAAGAAGAAAGGCACTTTCAATTACTCCTCCGTAACGATAACAATTTTTGCGGGTAATCCCTGACATCGCATTATAAAGATGGGTAACATGTGTATAACCGTTCTCCAGTGCCAAAACTACTTCATCATAGGTGGCATCGGAATGAGCTATGGAGGGGAGAATTCCTCTCGATGACACATAACGACCAAATTCCAGAGCACCATCCAGCTCAGGGGCAGCACTCCAGCGAATAATATCATCGGTCTGATCCAGAATTTTTTTATATTCTTCCCTTTTAGGATTTATGATATATTTTTGATCCTGTGCTCCTTTACGTTTCATAGAAAAATAAGGGCCTTCAAGATGAATTCCTAAAAATTGTGCCCCTGTGATATTTTTTTGTTTTGCTTCCCTGTAGTTATCAAAAAGAGTTAGAAGTTCCTCATAAGAGGTTGCCGAAGCCGTAGGAACAACAGAAGTAACTCCATGGACAGCCTGCATCCGTGATGCCCCCAACATGGCTTCAGCCGTGCCGTCAAGATAATCATATCCGCCTGCCCCATGTGTATGGATATCAATAAATCCTGGAGAGACATAAAAATTATGAGCATTAATCCTAACAGCATTTTTTACTTCAGCATTGCCTTCCCTTACTTGTTTTATTTTACCGTCTTCAATGAGGATACTCCCTTTTTCAATTATTCTGTAAGGAGTAATTATTTTACCGTTATAAATTTCAGTCCTTTCCATTTTTATGTTTTTATAATAACACGAATATAACTTTTGTCTCCGTGAATTCCAAACTGTAAAAACAAAATTTGCAATTATTAATAGCCATAGGCTACCGGTTTTTTCTGTTTTAAAATTTAAAGCTCTAAAAACATTATTCTATATGCCTTTATAGACAATAAAGAGAAAAAAAGAAAAGAACATATCGTTAAAAGACAGAAATAAAAAATAATTAGTTAATTTTCACGCTTCAAGATTCGAAGATTTTGTTTAATCCGACACTTAGGGATTCTAACAAACCCTTAATAAAAATCCAGCTATTTTTTAATAATAGCTAAATTATTCAAAATTAAATCAGCTTTAAATTATGGCTTTAAAGAATATAAAAACAATTGCGTTTGATGCAGATGATACACTTTGGGAAAATGAAATTCTGTTTAGAAATGCTGAAAAAAATTATTGCAGTGTTTTGTCAGAGTTTCAGTCTAAAGAAAAAATACTCAGTTCTCTGTTACTTACGGAATTAGGGAATATGGAAATATACGGCTATGGAATTAAAGCTTTCGTTTTATCCATGATTGAAAACGCATTTATAATTTCAGATAAAAAAATAACCGCATCACAGACCAGTCTTATTATTGATATAGGGAAAAAGATGCTGAAAAATAAAGTAATTCTTATGGACGGAGTAAAGGAGACTCTCAGCGCTCTATATGGACAATTTAATTTGATTTTAGCTACAAAAGGAGACCTTCTTGATCAGGAAAGAAAATTAAAGGAATCCGGATTGTTAAACTTTTTTTCTCATGTTGAAATTATGACCGAAAAACACGAAGAAAATTTCAAAAGATTACTTAATGATACAGAAACCCACGCCGATAATTTTCTAATGGTTGGTAATTCAGTAAAATCAGACATTCTTCCTGTTCTTAATTTAGGAGGACATGCTGCCTATATTCCATATAAAAACACATGGGCTCTTGAATACAGCGATTCTTCTAAAATCGAAAATGACCGATTTTTCCAACTGAAAAATATGAGAGAAATCCCGACTTTGTTTTCCGGTTCTGGAAAACAAAATAAAAGATATACCCGTAACGTTAAATAAGGTACGGATAAAAACATCCGTACCTTATATTTTAATAGAATCGTTTAAAACCAATAATTTTTTTAACTTCATCAAGAGTTTTTGAGGCTGATTCCCGTCCTTTTTCGGCACCTATTTTAGTTACTCTGCCAAGATAATTATCATCTGCAAGGTATTCGTTTATACGGGCACGTATTGGTTTGGTTACATCTATAATATCTTCGGCAAGTTGTTTCTTAAGATCCCCGTAACGAATTTCACATTTTGCATATGATTCTTCAAATTGTTTAATAACCTCAGGATCAGAAACAAGTTTCATAAGAGAAAAAAGGTTTTTTACTGTTTCCGGCATTTCCGAATTCATCTTAGATGGTCCTGAATCTGTAACTGCATGCATTACTTTTTTACGAATTTCTTTTGGCTCGTCAAAAAGATTAATAGCATTTCCCTCTGATTTACCCATTTTCCCGCTTCCATCAAGGCCCGGAACTTTTAGCGGCTCACCTCCATCAAACGTAAAATCCTGTGGTTCAACAAATTCATCTACTCCATAAATATTATTAAAACGACGTGCATATTTACGCGCCATTTCAAGATTCTGTTCCTGATCTTTTCCTACAGGCACATATTTAGCTTTGTGTATTATAATATCTGATGCCATTAAAACAGGATATGTAAGAAGTCCTGCATTTACATTATTGGGTTGTTTACGTGCTTTATCTTTAAATGTAGTTGTTCTTTCCAATTCACCCAGATATGCATTCATATTTAAATAAATAGCCATTTCCAATACTTCGGGAACATCGCTTTGTATATATATGGTTGCTTTTTCAGGATCAATACCACATGCAAGATATTCAGCAAGTACCTGTTTTACCCGCGCATGAAGATTTTCGGGTTTTGGATGTGTGGTCAATGAATGTACATCCGCGATAAAAAAGAAACAATTGTAATCTTCCTGCATTGACAAAAAGTTTCGGATTGCCCCGTAATAATTTCCCAGGTGTAAATTTCCGGTCGGTCGTATACCGCTCAATACTATATCTTTCTTTTTCATCTTTTTTTAATTTTTAACAAAAATAATGCGTTTACTCTAAACACAAAAATTTATCACCTAAATTTCCTAAGGAAATTTAGGTGATACCATTAACTCTTTTACTTTAATTCTTTAATCTTTTATTTGTCGATTGTTGTTTATAGTCTGTCATTTTTAATACTTATCTTTGTTTCGGTAATTAATAATACTAAAAAAACATGGATTCAACACGTCAACAAAAAATAAACAGGCTTTTACAAAAAGAATTAGCCACAATTTTTCAGCAGGAGAGCAAAAAGCTATTCGGAGGCAAACTTATTAGTGTTACAATGGTACGTATTACTCCCGACTTATCATTAGCGCGCATACATCTGAGTATTTTCCCTTCTGAGCACAACAATGAAATTGTTAAAGAAATCCAGGAAATAAGTCCTAAAATCAGAGGAATACTTGGCCGCCGTATAGGAAAACAGGTTAGAATCACCCCGGAGTTACAATTTTTTATTGATGATAGTCTGGATTATATTAAACACATTGACGAACTTTTAAAATCATAATAATGCAGTACGATCCGATTAAAACATTTCTTGGAAAGATATTCGGGTCTCAACCTGTTTTTCGAAAAATTTTCTATAGGTTGCTGGATATTCTTTTTCTGCGTGCCTGGTATATCAGACACGAATTAAAACAGTTACCTAATAACCACAATTATTCAATTCTGGACGCCGGATCCGGATTCGGACAATATACATACAGAATGAAACATATGTTTCCATCTTCACAAATTCTTGCAATAGATCTTAAAGAAGAACAGATGGAAGACTGTCGTCAGTTTTTTAATAAGGCAGGATTACAAAAAGGAGTTTCTTTTATGAAGGCTGACCTTACAAAATTTATAAAACCTGATTCTTTTGATCTTGTCCTCTCTGTTGATGTAATGGAACATATTACTGAAGATGAAAAGGTATTCAGTAATTTTTATAAGTCTCTTAAAAAAAACGGAGCATTGATAATCTCCACCCCCTCTGACCAGGGAGGTTCTGACACTAATCACGGAGAAAATTTCATAAGTGAGCATGTAAGAAACGGATATAGTATTTATGATATAAAAGAGAAATTAAAAGCAGCAGGATTCACAAATATTTTAGCACAATATTCTTATGGGAAACCGGGAAATATTTCATGGATGCTATCTATAAAATATCCTATTATTATGCTGGGGAAAAGTAAATTGTTTTTCATTTTTCTGCCTTTTTATTATCTGCTGATTATTATTTTTTGTCTGACACTAAATTTTATTGATTTAAAAAGTACTCTTTCGCGGGGTACCGGTCTGATTGTTAAAGCTATAAAATAATTGAAATTATCGTTACACATAGCAAGGAGATATCTTTTCTCTAAAAAGTCAGTTAATATTATTAATATTATTTCGATGATAGCTGCCATGGGTGTTGCTGTAGGTACTATGGCTCTGATTATTGTGCTTTCTGCCTTTAACGGAATAGATTTCTTTATACGGGATATGCTTTCCAACTTCGATCCGGATCTAAAGATATCTGTAATCGAAGGAAAAAGTTTTTCTCCTGAAGAAATTCCCCTTGATAAAATTTATCACATGAAAGGGGTAATTTCTCATTCAGAAGTAATTGAGGAAAATGCACTTCTAAGTTATAAAGGAAGTCAGAAATATGTGTCAGTTAAAGGAGTAGATAATAATTATGCTTCTTTTTCAGGAATAATGCCCCTGATTGTAAGAGGGAATTTTATTATGAGGAAAGATTCTATAAATTATATGGCGATGGGTATTGGAGTAGCATATGACCTGTCTCTGCGATACGATACAAAAGATCCTGTACAAATCTATTTCCCAAGTAAAAAAACAGGCAACATTCTTTCTCTTTCTCATTCATTAAACCATAAACAACTTCTTTTGTCAGGAATTTTTTCAGTTCAACAGGATATCGATACTAAATATATTCTGGTACCTTTTTCTTTTGCTAATTCTTTTTTTGAAATGAATGGGAGAATCAGCTCTGTAGAAATCAAACTTAATCCGGAATATTCTTCGGATAAAATTAAGAAAAATATTCAGAAGCTTACAGGAACTAATTTCAAAGTACAAAATAGATTCGAACAGCACGCCTTATTTTATAAGGTTATGCGTTCTGAAAAATGGAGCAGCTTTTTAATTCTTTCTTTTATTCTGACAATTGCATCATTTAGTCTTCTGGGCTCTATTACTATGATTATTATTGATAAAAGAAAAGATACTTTTATTCTAAAAAGTATGGGAGCCGGACAAAGGTTAATCAGGAATATTTTCCTTTTCGAAGGATGGCTTATCTCAGGAATTGGCACAGTTTCAGGTATTATTCTTGGTATCGCTCTGGTATGGGCGCAAAAGACTTATGAGCTCCTTAAATTGCCTGCAACAGGCGGATTTGCATTATCTGCCTATCCTGTTAAACTTGAATTTGCAGATGTTTTAATTACTTTTATTATTGTTCTTGCCATTGGGGGAATAGCCTCATGGCTTGCAGTAACTGCCGTGAAACAAAATAAAAAATAGACCCACTTTCCTTATAAAATTTTAATTGCTCCTTTACGGCATGTTTCGGCACATATCTGACAACAAATACATTTAGAGAAATCTATATGTGCTTTTTTATCAATAATTGCGATTGCATGCTGCGGACATTCTCTCGCACATAAACCACAACCTACACAAAGATCCTCATTTACTTCCATATGTGAAGATTCTGACCGGGATGAAGAAGGCTTAACTTTTAAAGAGGTAACCGTACTATTCATTCTGCCATCATCGGGAACTAACGGAGTGTTACATTTAGGACAAAGCATTGAACGGCAGGAAACCCACGCTCATGAGATACCTTAAATCCACATTCGGGACATACACAGGTACTAATACCCATTCCCTGTCCTCTTCTTCCTATACCTCTTCCTCCGTTATTAAAATTATTTCGCATAACTGATTTTATTATTTACGAAAGTTAAAACAATTCTTTTAACAAAAGATTACGTTTTAACCATAAAGTACTATTCTATCTTTTCTCCTGGAAAAATGCTGAAACAAAATCACCGCAATCATCTGCCATTACACCTCCTTTTACTTCAGTTTTAGGAAGCATTATATTTGGAATATATTTTGTAAAGCCTCTCTTTTCATCGGAAGCTCCATATACTAAACGACCAATCTGTGCCCAGGCCAGGGCTCCTGCACACATAACACATGGCTCTACGGTAACATAAAGAGTGCATTTGGTTAAATATTTAGCACCAAGCATCTCTGAAGCAGCAGTAATAGCCTGCATTTCAGCATGAGCAGTTACATCCTTTAGAGTTTCAGTAAGATTATGTGCC
>JAENXA010000088.1 GCA_016649735.1 Prolixibacteraceae bacterium
AAAAAGAGCGCTGTGCTTCAGTTGAAGCAAAACGCTCTTTTTCGTATTGTTTGAATAGTGGAAGTATCTTACATCCGCTCCATATACCAATTCAATTGCTTTTCGAGTTTTTTAGTTTCTAAAATTGTCGTGATGGTTTTTTTTAAGCGCATGAAGGCCGTTTCGCTTTTAACCACATAATCAAACGCCTTGTGGTGCATACAGTTTATTGCCACATCAATTTTATCCTGAGAAGACAACATGACCACCGGAATGGCAGGATTAATTGCTTTTATTTTATCTAAAGTTTCCAGTCCATTCATTGCATTTTTTTCAATGCTGTCCAATCGATAATCTAAAATGATTACATCCGGATTCTGATCTAAATTTTTCATGCAGAGTTCGCCTGTTGCAAATGTTTCAATTTCAAAATCAGCATGTTGCATGAAATCAATTTCCAATGATTTTAAAAACAAGGCATCATCATCAACCAGAAAAAGTTTTATTTTAGTTTTATTACTCATAACCTATTATTTTTTAACGTATCATATTCCTCTGTTAATTCAACACATGCCTGTTCGCATACGTTTTCAAGCTGAAGTACCATTTCGGGTATTCCTTCTGAATGTTTCGGATTACTGGCATATTCCTGCACTTTTTTTGCCATGTCTTCGAAATCAGAATTAACACCCATGATTGAAAATGAAGGGATCATTTTATGAACTGCCGAATACAATGAATTCCAATCTTTTTCATGCATGCCTTTTTTCATGGAACTAATCAATGGTGGGGTCTGTTTCAAATAAAGTGAAATCATTTCCATCATCAGTGTATTATTCGATTTGGTACGGATAGTTAAATATTCCAGATTCGTACATTTAATCGGTATCGCATTATCAATTATACTTACTTCAGGTTCGACAACCAAGGTGTTTTTTTTAACTAAACCAATCATTTTATTATACAATAATCTTTCGTCAACCGGCTTTGCAATGTAATCGTTCATCCCAACCGATTTACATTTAGCCAAATCAACCGTTGTTACATCTGCCGTTAAAGCGATGATGGGGATATCAGAATTCATTTGGTTCCGAATGTAATCTGTAGCTTCAAATCCATTCATTTCGGGCATCTGTAAGTCCATAAGAATAATATCGTACGGATTGGTTTTCATTTTCCCGATGGCTATTTTTCCGTTGTCGGCAATATCACAATTAAATCCAAAATCGTCCAATAAGGTTCTCATCAGCAATTGATTGAGCACAATATCTTCAACAACCAATACATTTATATCAATGGCTTCATTTTCCAATTTCAACAATTCAATATCTGATTCAACATTCAATTTTGTTTTCTGAAAACTTAATTTAAAACTAAAATCAGAGCCTTCATTAATTTTACTGCTTACATGAATACTTCCATGCTGTGCTTCAACTAATTGTTTCACAATAGCAAGTCCAAGTCCGGTTCCTCCGTATAAGCGGGTTGTACCACTGGATGCCTGCTGAAAGTTTTCAAAAATCTTTTTTATTTTGGGTTTAGGTATTCCGATACCGGTATCAGAAACTACAAATTCGATGGTTACTTTATCTTCATCCTCATCCAATAACCTGACATTCACCGTAATATCTCCTCTTGTTGTAAACTTTACGGCATTACTCACCAGATTTAATATAATTTGATGTAATCGTACCGGATCACCAAGCAATACTTCAGGGATTCTTGTGTCGTATTCTTTAATTAGGTTTAAATTCTTTTCCTGAATTTTAGGTTCAAACAAATGGAGCATGGCAGATATGGATAGAGCCATTTTGAATGGCACATGCTCAAACTGCATTTTCCCGGCATCCACTTTTGCCAGATCGAGTATATCGTTAATGAGTACGATTAATGCATCGCCACTCAATTTTATGGCCTGTAAATATTCTTTTTGTTTTACTGATAAATCGGTTTTTAGCACCACCTTAGTAAATCCGATAATTGCATTCATTGGCGTACGGATTTCGTGACTCATGTTCGACAAAAATTGCTGTTTTGCCTTCACGGCATCTTCTGCAATTATGGCGGCGCTTTCGGCTTTAATCTTTGCTTCCTCCGCAATCAATGTTGCCATTTCGGCAAATACAATGGCCTCGGTCAGTTCTGTTGCCGCTCTTTTTTGTTCAGTCACATCCCGGGCTACAATTACGATACCAAGTACATTTCCACGGTCATCTTTATAAACCGATCCGTTGAACAATACATCAGTTAACTTGCCATTTTTATGACGTATCGTCAGGGGAGAATCAGCAACCGATCCTTTTGCAAATACTTCAAGATAAACTTCACGTGCTTTTTGTCGTTCAGTAAAATAATCGAAGAAGTCAGTTCCTTTCAGTTTCTCGCGGGAAACTCCTGTGATATTCACCAGTGCCTCGTTCATATCGGTGATCTTCCCTTCAATATTAATAGTAACCAAAGGATCAAGACTTGCTTCAATTAAACTGAGCGAATATTGAGAAGCTAATTTCAGGGAATCACTGATGGCTTCCAATTTTAAATTTACCATTTCGCTTTTTACTTTTTCCAGGATTTGATAGGACAACTCGTTGTCAGCGATAATTAACTCTTTTGCCCGTTTTTCTTTCTCCCTGTTTTGAATGACAAGTTCCTTATTGGCCAGAATTAACTCATTGGCCCGTTTTCCTTTTTCGTCGTTTTGAAAAGCAAGTTGTTTGTTAACAATACGTAACTCTGTTGCCCATTTTTGCTCAGCAACATCCCGGGCAACAATCACAACTCCCAGTACATTTCCTCCATCATCCTTATAAACCGATCCATTGAATAATACGTCGGTCAGCTTGCCGTTTTGATGGCGAAGCGTAAGCGGTGAATCGGCAACAGATCCTTTTGCAAACACTTCCTGATAAACTTCACGAGCTTTTTGTGGTTCGGTAAAATAATCGAAGAAGTCGGTACCTGAGAGTTCTTCGCGTGTCATACCTGTAACATTCGCCAACGCCTCATTCATATCCGTTATCTTTCCTTCGGGGCTTATAGTAACTAATGGGTCAAGACTCGCCTCAATAAGACTAAGCGAATATTTGGCGATGGTTTCTGATTTCTTTCGTAATATATCAATCTCAGTAATATCCTGTCCCACACCGATTACTCCAATAATTTTACCAACACTATCTCTACGGGTAGAGGCGTTTAGCAGTACCATTACTTTTTTTCCTTCTTTAGTAAAAAGCGGAAACTCGAAATTGGATGTCTCATTACCATTTAATGCATCATCCAATACATTTTTTACCGACGCTTTGTAATCATCTGTAATAAATTCTTTTACCAGATTTTTGCCAAATACATCTTCTTTCTTGAAGTTGGTAATTTTAGTAGATGTCTGATTCCATTCGTTGACTTTTCCTTTGCTGTCGATGCCAATAATAGGTGCATTGGCAGTTTCAATAAACGGTAGTATAAAAAAAATCCCTCGTAAATTAAAACAATCTACAACTAACAAATACACCTATTTTGAAGAGGGCAAACGATGGTTAAAAAAATTTGATGCTATTTTTTTCTGTGTTGGTTATCACAAAGATCGTCAATGTGCATTGGTTAAAGTAACCGATGCCAAATTTGATATGGAAGCTCAAACGGTAATTTATTCAATAGGGGAAATAATATCTAAAAAATAAAATATGAACCCATAAAAATTTATTACTATGGTACAGGAAAAACTATTTTTAAACACGTTGCTTTTGATTATCCAAAAGAACCTTATAACCTTTTATTTTCTGCCGTAAAAATTAATTAGATTCAACATCTTTAACCCAACCATACTCAATTCTTTTCAATCCGGAATTGTTTTTAACTTTCATGTAACTTCCATAAGAATATACACTGTAAGAATCACTATCTATTAAACCCAATAAATACTTGAAACATTCTTATCTCTTTTATTAACCCAATTAAAAGATCTAAGTGCGAATAACTTATAATCACCCTAATCAACAGAATCCTGATAAACGTTTACTTTTTTAATTAATTCAAATTCAGATTTTATTATATGATCAAAATATAATAATATTTGAAGATAAAAAAATATTTACTAATTTGTGTTCTAATTTTTATATATCAATATGAGCAAAACAGCATTAATAACAGGAGGAACAGGAGGAATTGGCAAAGCTATAGCAATAGAGTTGGCAAAATCCGGATATCAAACAGTCATTGTTGGAAGAAATCAAGAAAAATTAAAGGCTATAACTTCTGAAATAGAAAAACTTGGAGTAAAATGTTATGGAATAAAAGCAGATCTACTTCAAGAAGATGCTCCTGAAAAAATAATAAAAGAGTTGATTGATGTTTTCGGACAACTTGATGTACTTGTCAATTGTGCAGGACTATCTAAATCAGGTGATTTTACAGAAGTATCTGTAGAGGAATGGAATCGTATGTTTATTGTTAATGCAAGAGCTCCCTTTTTTATTTGCCGTGAAGCACTGCCATTTTTAAAAAAAGCGGAAAAGGCAATCGTAATTAATATCGCATCTGTAGTAGGATTTAAAGGATATATTCATCAGTCTGTATATTCTTCTTCTAAACATGCCTTAACAGGTTTTACAAAAGTATTTGCAAAAGAAGTTCAGCCTTTCGGAATAAGGGTACATTTAATATCACCGGGAGGAGTTGCTACTGAAATGGTTACGAAAATGAGACCTGATATCAACGTCAAAGAGCTTATTCAACCGGAAGAAATTGCAGAAATTGTACATTTTATAATAAATTGCAAAGGAAATGGAACTATAGACCAGTTTTATATACGTCGATACTCAGGACTGGCTTTTGATTAAGATCTTAAAAAATAAAATATAAAGGGAACTTACTTTGATTTGCAGAATTAGATTCTATTACTATTTTTGATTTTTATTTTAAAATAACAGATGATAACAGAAAAATACTCATCAAAACTCCTGGAGAACGCCGTAAATGAATTCTCGAGGTTACCTGGAATAGGGAAAAAAACAGCATTACGACTGGTTTTATACCTACTTAAAAAAGATAAAAGTGAGGTAAATTCATTTTGTGAAAGCTTAACTTCTCTTAAAGAAAATATGAAATATTGTAAAATATGTCACAATATTTCGGATACAGAGATATGTGATATATGCAGTCAGAAAAGCCGTCATTCAGATATCATTTGTGTTGTTGAGAATATTCGTGATGTAATGGCAATAGAGAACACTCATCAATTTAATGGCTTGTACCACGTTTTAGGAGGTATTATCTCTCCTATGGACGGAATAGGCCCGTCTGAACTTGAAATAAATTCTCTAATAGAACGGGTAAAAAAAGGAAAAATATCAGAAATAATCTTAGCATTAAGTACAACAATGGAAGGAGATACTACAAATTTCTATATATACAAGAAATTAAAAGATTCGTCTGTAAAGATATCAACTCTATCAAGAGGAGTTTCCATTGGTAATGAACTGGAATATACAGATGAAATTACACTGGGACGATCAATAAAAAACAGACAGGATTTTGAAAGTTCCATATCAATAAGCTAAAAAATAATAAAAATCATGAATGGCAGCCTGTCTTATAAAAATATTTCTCTTCGTCCACTGGAGCCTGAAGATCTTGACATTCTATATTTATGGGAAAATGATCTCTCCGTCTGGCAGGTCAGCAATACACTTATCCCATTTTCAAAATATACTCTGGGACAATTCATACAAAATTCAGGTAAAGATATTTTTGAAACAAAACAATTGCGTCTGATAATTGAGAATAATGACGGTTTACCAGTAGGAGCAATAGACCTATTCGATTTTGATTGTTTTCATCAGCGTGCCGGAATTGGAATACTAATATATAATAATGAAGACCGACAAAAAGGATATGCTTACAATGCTCTTATTTTAATTTGTCATTATGCATCAAAAATATTGAGTATACATCAACTTTATGCAAACATTTCAATAAAAAACCAACAGAGCACTGCACTCTTTAAAAAAGCAGGATTCCAGCCATTTGGTATAAAAAAGGAATGGATTAAAACAATGGACGGATGGGAAGATGAAATTCTTTTTCAAAAGATTTTTTCGGAATAAAAAATATACTATGATTTACTATGTCCACAAAACTATTTTTTTTAAAACAAGGGAAATAGCACCACCATTATTAATTTTTGACCATTTATTAAATTTTTAACAAAAAAAGCCATAACAATTATAGTAAAACGTAAATAAAGTGAAGTATATATTGTTCCTTTTTATATTAAGTGACCAGATACAAAGCCGCAAGGAGTGAGACGAGGGAGTGTACGATCAGTACATGACCGAAATGGCACGACGAGGAAATAAAGTATATGATAACTGATGTTTTTTACATTTTAAGTGATCAGATACGAAGCCGCAAGGAGTGAGACGAGGGAGTGTACGGATTAGTACATGACCGAAATGGAACAACGCAGCAATGAAGTAGCTTATTGCTTAAAATATAAAAAAAAGTCCTGTACTCAATTAAGAATACAGGACTGATAGTATGGCGACTTCCTACTCTCCCACAATTTCTGCAGTACCATCGGCGTTAGCGGGCTTAACTTCTCTGTTCGGAATGG
>JAENXA010000039.1 GCA_016649735.1 Prolixibacteraceae bacterium
ATACTGGAAGGAAAAGAAAAAACACATAAGACAAAAACCGAAAACAATAATGAAAATTATTAAAACGGAGGATTATCATCAGAATTTTCATTCTCAAACGAAGAATTAACAGGCATACCTGAACCTGAATCAGAATTCATCTTTGAACTGAAGGTTTGTCCAACTATACCATCTCCTATTTCTTCAGGAATTGCAGTATCCAAATCTACAAATTTTACCTGGTTCTTTCTAAAAGCCAGCTTAACATCTCCCACAGATCCATTACGATGTTTTGCAACAATAATTTCAGCAACTCCTATAAGAGAAGTCCCATCCGCGTCTTCTGTAATTCCATAATATTCAGGACGGTGAATAAATAAAACCAGATCGGCATCCTGCTCAATAGCTCCAGATTCCCTAAGGTCGGATAACTGAGGTCGTTTCCCCTCCCTGGTCTCTACAGAACGATTTAACTGAGAAAGGGCAATAATTGGAATATTTATTTCTTTGGCAATTGCTTTCAATGATCTGGAAATCATACTTACTTCCTGTTCTCGATTGCCACGACTGTTCTCTTTTCCGGTCGTCATCAGCTGAAGATAATCTATAATAACCAGTGAAATATCACATTGCATTTTCAGACGACGGCATTTTGCACGGAATTCAAAAATGGATAACGCAGGAGTATCATCAATATAAATAGGAGCTTCTTCCAGATTGCTGACCTTGCTGTGAAATTGTTCCCATTCCCAATCGGCAAGACGACCGTTTTTAATTTTATCGGCATCAATTTCAGTTTCTGAAACAATTAAACGGTTCATAAGCTGAATATTCGACATCTCAAGAGAAAATATAGCTACCGGCTTTTTATAGTCTACCCCAATATTACGAGCCATGGAAAGTACAAAAGCAGTTTTACCCATGGCCGGTCTGGCAGCAACAATTACAAGATCTGTATTCTGCCATCCCGATGTAATACGATCAAGTGCAGTAAATCCACTTGGAATACCACTTAATCCGTCTTTCCTTCGTGAAGCTGCTTCTATTAATTCAGTAGCCTCCTTTAAAAGAGGCTTTATAGGCAGAGCTTCCTTTTTTATATTCCCTTCGGTTACCCCAAAAAGGGAAGTCTCTGCAAAATCTATAAGGTCATCAACATCTGTACTGCTGTCATAAGATTTCGTCTGAATTTCTGATGAGATACGTATAAGTTCACGCTGAATATATTTCTGTGCAATAATTCTTGCATGAAATTCAAGATGAGCTGATGTTGTAACACGATTAGTAAGCTGAGTGATATACAGTGCTCCCCCAACTTCATTGAGTTCATTTCTATCAGTAAGTGACTGGGTTACAGTAAGCAAATCCACTTTCTTTTCATGAGTAGCCAGATCTTTTATTACCTCAAAAATCTTACGGTGTTCTTCCTTGTAAAAACTTTTGACATCGAGGATATCTGCCACTGTATCATAGGCATCCTCCTCAATCATCAATGTTCCCAAAACAGCCTCCTCTACATCTACAGCCTGAGGTGGCAATTTCCCGTATAAAGCATTAATCTGATCAACTGCAGAAGCAGCAGTACTTGTTTTATTATTTCTTCTTTCTCCTGCCATTTCGTTTTGATTTTTATTATGAAAGTTTGTCCATTATAATCATGGTAAGCATTTCTTTCAAACTTTTGCCCATAGCATCTATCTGCTGAGGAACGAAACTTGTCTCTGTCATGCCAGGAGTAGTATTCACCTCAAGAAAATAAAAACTGTCTCCCTTAAGAATATAATCTATACGCACAATTCCGGAACAATTACACAGATCATATATCTTTGAAGATAACTTACTGCAACTTTCTTTAAGATCTATGGAAAGTCTGGCAGGAGTGATTTCATCGGTCATTCCCTTTGTATATTTAGCCTCATAATCGAAGAATTCTTTTTTAGGAATCACTTCTGTAATAGGAAAAATAATCTCCTTATTTTTAAGTTTTACAAGACCACATGTAAATTCCCTGCCTTCTATAAATTCTTCAATCAGAACCTGATCACTTTCTTTAAATGCTTTCTTAATAGCCGGAATAAGTTCTTCTTCCTTTTTAACTTTTGATATTCCGAAACTCGATCCTCCTGCATCAGGCTTCACAAAAACAGGTAATCCAAGTTCTTTTATTACAGTTTCCGGACTAATATTATCACCTTTTTTCACTCTTAATGATCTGGCAATAGAAATTTTAAAATTACGTAAATAATTACTACAGAAATATTTATTAAAAGTAAGAGATGAAGTATGTACATCACATGAAGAATAAGGTATATTCAACAACTCAAAATATCCCTGTAGAATGCCATTCTCTCCCGGTGTACCATGTATAATAATATAGGCGTAATCAAAAATAATTTTTTTACCTTTAGTGATGAAACTGAAATTATTTCTGTCAATATCAGCTATTTTAACTCCTTCTTTCATCACTTTCCATTCCTTTCCCTTTAACTCAACAAGCCAAGGATTAAAAAGGTCTGTATCTATAGACTTATAAATATTTTTTCCACTTAAAACGGAAACTCCGTACTCTGAAGAATTCCCTCCATATACAACAGCAATATTTTTCATTTTTGAGCAATTATCAGATATCTTATCAAAGATAATTATTTTTAGCAATTGTTGTTACAGTTCAATTTCCCTGTTATTAATATAATTCCGCCATTTTTCAATAACTTCCTTCATATCTGTGGGAAGTTCAGAATCGAACAACATTTCTTTTCCGGTTACGGGATGAATGAATCCCAGCGTTTTGGCATGCAGTGCCTGTCTTGGTAATATTTTAAAACAATTTTTCACAAATTGTCTGTATTTTGTAAAAGTAGTTCCCCAGAGAATCCTGTCTCCTCCATAAACCTCATCGTTAAAAATAGGATGACCTATATATTTCATGTGTACCCTAATCTGATGAGTCCTACCTGTTTCAAGCTGACATTCCACAAGAGTAACATATCCAATTTCCTCAATTACCTTATAATGAGTTACCGCATGTTTCCCAAGTTCCTGATCTTCATATACAGTAAAAATCTGTCTGTTTTTACGACTTCTTCCAATATTTGTATCTATAGTACCTTCCTTTTCAGTAAATCGTCCCCAGACAAGAGCAATATATTTTCTATTTGTTATCTTCAAAAAAAACTGATGTGAAAGATTAACTTTTGCTTCCTCCGTTTTTGCAATTACCAGTAATCCAGAAGTGTTCTTATCAATTCTGTGTACGAGCCCCGGACGAACATCATCACTATTACTGAACATGGGCAGACCCTTCAAATAATAGACCAGCCCGTTTGCAAGTGTACCTGTATAGTTTCCGTGTCCTGGATGAACGACCATACCGGCAGGTTTATTTATTACCATTAGCTGATCATCTTCATATTGTATGTTTAACGGAATATTCTCAGGTGTTAATTTTAATTCTCTGCGTGGAAAATCAAAAACGACTGATATTTCATCCTCAGGTTTTATCTTATAACTCGCTTTTACCGACTTCCCGTTTACAAGTATGCGATCTGCACCAGCAGCAGCCTGTATACGACTTCTGGATGCTTTCCCAAGTCTAATAGCTAAAAATTTATCAATTCTTATAGGAATCTGTCCTGAATCTACGGAAACATGGTAATGTTCATACAGCTCATTACTATTTTCCGCATTTTCCTGTTCATCAAAACAATCGGTTGTTTTTTCTGTCATTTATTATCCTTATTGATGGAAAGGTCACTAATTTTTAAAGAATCAGCAACAGCTTCCACATTTTTCAGTTTTTCTTCGTCTATTGTAAACCACATATCTATCGAAGAACCCTGTTTAAGATTTTCTCCGGAAAGATCAGGATCCTGCTTAAATATTCTTGCATTCAAGGTGTCTTCTCTGCTTTTAACAGATTCATCATAAATCAGTGATCCCTGGACAAGGAATAGCGACACCATCTCATTCTTTGCCATTTTCAGTGTAAGTCCAATTAAATCAGGAATAACTGTTTTTTCTGAGAACAAAGATTTTCCTACAGTAAGGTCTATTCCTGTACCTTTGTTTACTTTTAATCCCTGCTCAATATCTTTTGCTCCACGTGTCTGAGCAAGAACCAGATTGGGATATTCCGAAGGGACATATGTAATTGTTCCAACATTAAGACCTACTCTGCTTAAAATATTCATTGCCTGACGTAAAGAAATATCCGTTAATTTAGGCATAGAAATCTGTTCCGGTTTTCTGGCACAAATAGTAAAAAAAATTGTTCTTCCACTCTTTACGTGCGAATCTTTAACAGGAAATTGTCCAATCACTGTCCCTGGCTTTTCTTCAAGAACGTACAAAGAATCCGTTACCTGATAATTTAGTTCATTTTTTTCAAGAATTTTCCGGACTTGATCCTCCTGCATTCCTGAAAAATCAGGAACAGTTAAAGATTCTCCATGTTTTGTATAAACACGAATAGAAAACATGGTAATCAGTATCAAAAAAATAGCAATGACTACGGCAATAATCAAATTTTTTAAAACCCAGAAACCTACAGCACCTATCTTCATATATATAGAATTAATGATTTAAATACAAAATTAATCTAATTTAAAAAGGACTCTCTGGTTTTTACTTTTAAAAAACAAAAAACTAATATCATAAAAACACAGAAGGGTAAAGAATTACAATTCTTTACCCTTCTGTCCTACAATACGTATTGAATTTTCTATTAACCTTTATGTTTCGGTTCATCTGAAACTGTCAACTTTTTTCTACCTTTGGCACGACGAGCCTTTAAAATAAGACGTCCTCCGGGAGTAGACATTCTTTCACGAAAACCATGTTTATTGTAACGCTTTCTTCTTGATGGTTGAAATGTCCTTTTCATATATTTATTTTTTTATTTATTCTATTTATTTTTCCCCGTATTTACATCATTTCTTTGAGTTTCTTCTTATTTTCACAAGGATTCTACTCATTGGGACTGCAAAAATAATTTTTTTTTATTTCTCTCCAAAATATAAACCACTTTTTCCGTATTTTATTTTCGTTTTTTGTTATTTATTATAGATTCAAGAAAACTTTACAAAAAAATTGCAGGTGTTTCACCATCTAAAAAAACTGTAAATAATTATAACCTGAAATACGCAAGAAATTATCTATTACACATATAACTAACTTCGTTTTAATTCTGTCTTAAATAAATTATTTTTTTAGTCTCAAAAAATTCTTCTTCAAAAAAATCCTGGAGATTATATACATGAACCTTTCCCCCGAAAGGTTTTATCTCGTCTTCGAAATCACCTCCCTTTAAATAAAAAATACCATTACCAAGCTTATTTTTCTGTTTAGACGCTATCTTATCCTTTACCCACGACACAAAAACAGGAAATGATGTTACAGCCCTACTTACAATAAAATCGAAATGATCACAAACAGCTTCAGCTCTCTGTTGTCTTACTTCAACATTTTTAAGTTCAAGTCTTTCTGCCACGCTCTTTACTACCTTAATTTTTTTACCAACCGAGTCTATTAAAAGGAATCTGGTTTCCGGAAAAAGGATAGATAGTGGAATTCCGGGAAATCCTCCGCCTGTTCCAACATCCATAACCTTTGTACCAGGACTGAATTTAATCACTTTTGCAATACTCAGAGAATGAAGTACATGTTTTTCGTATAGACTACCAATATCTTTACGGGAAATTACATTTATCTTTTCGTTCCAGTCTTTATAAAGTGATTCCATATCATCAATTTTTTCCATCTGAACTTTATTTATTTCCGGAAAATATTTTTTTATGAGTTCCATTTCTGTTTTATTGTTAATTAGTTCTGGTCTCTGCATAATAAATATAAAATACTTCAATCATCTTTCGTTAATTTCAGAAAGATCTATCATTTTAAAAAGCAACTCTCTTGCTCTAAATAACTGGGTTTTTACAGTTCCAAGAGGGAGAGACATCTTAATTGAAATCTCTTCGTAAGAATACTCATTAAAATAACGGTATTCTATAAGCGTTCTGTATCTCGTATGTAATCTTCCTACAATCCTTCTTAATAAAATGGCCCGTTGAATACGTATTAATCTCTGTTCCGGATCAAGATCTTTTGATTTTAATTTTAAAATAGAATTTATATCATTATTTTCTATATCAATATAAAGAGGAACAGTCGATTCTTTTTTCTTTCTTAAAAAATCAATGCAATTATTCCGGGCTATTTTAAACAACCACGTACTAAAAGCAAACTCTGAAGAATAATTAGGAAGATTTTTAAATGCTTTGCTAAATGCTTCAAATGTTAAATCCTCAGCATCATTTATATTATTGACTTTTTTTAATGTCATATAATATAGTGTATTTTTATATTTTCCCAGTAATTCAGTAAAAGCTTCCCCTTCTCCCTTAAGAGCAGCCTCAACCAATTTAAAATCCTGCTGAGCTTTAGCTGATAAATTTGAGTTTTGATTCATCTATTATGACGATAATAAAAAAAAGATAAAAAACAATAATAAATAAGAACTATAGGTCTTACAAATATATATACTAATGAAGGTAATACAATTTTTATTTCATTCAACCGTTTCCCTAAAATTTCAAGTTTTACTATATATAATATAAACAATAGAACAAAAGGAATTAATTCATAATACCATATATCCGGTCTAAGAAATAAAATTACTGTAAAACCAAGCAACATTAACAAAAAAGAAATAGTTCCCGATCTCATAAAGAATTTCTTAAAGAATCCATATTCTTTTCTTAGAATTATCTTCTTTCTAAAAAGCTCATAAAAATCATCCTTTGAAAGAGATTCTTTTTCACGAATAGAAGTTGCACCTGAATATTCATTAAGAAGTATCTGTCTGCCTTGCCCATGACAATTATAAAGTAATTCAATATCAGCATTATAACGATTCATCTTACCTCTAAATGGTTTTGTGTCAAAATATTTATTTTTAACAAACAAAACATTATTGCGCTGAGTAAAAAAAGATATATTAAAAGCGGAATACGTTACTGAATTTATAAAGGAAAAAAAACGCTCCATCCTACAAATACGATTGTATTTCCCCTTCTTAGGAAGATAATTGGAATAGTTTATATAAAAGGATGACGATCCGTTAATTTCTTTATTTATTTCTTTAAGAAAGGTAATTGGAATATGAACAACATCTGTACTGACAAAAACAACCCATTCATATTTTGCAGCTTTTAATGCCAAGTTAACTGATTGCTTGTCTGAAAAATAAATATTCTGATTTATTGAAGTAAAATGTAAATTTGAATATTTTTCTGACAATGAACTTAAAATCATGCAAGTACGATCTTCTGAAAAATTGTCTGCCACAACTACCTCATATTTTGAATAATCCTGCACAAGCAACTCTGACAATATTTTTTCAATCCTGTTTTCTTCATTATGTACAATCATCAAAACACTTATTGGATGAGGAGAAGAAATTTGTTGATTCACTTTCTTTTTATGAAAAATATAAAATCCTACACGTATATAAATAAAAACAAAATACAGAAATCCTGCTCCAAGAAAAATATTCCCAAGAATAAAAAGTATCCTGTTATGTAATATTTGTTCCATCCTTAAATTTTATTTACAAAAGTAATACTCCTTGCGGAATTTTTAGACTAATCCCTAAAATCCGCAAGAAATTATCGATTACGAAACTTCCTTTCGGAATTTAGGTAATCATTTATAATTAGTCAGTAACAAAAAAGAAGATTAAATGTTTTCTTTTTTTTACTTTTCTTTGTAACAACGATTCGCAAAATAATAATTAGTTATGAAACAAAATGCTCCGCTAAAACTATTTTTAGAAAAAGATAGAATAGAAGCAGGCTGCGATGAAGCCGGAAGAGGTTGTCTCGCAGGTCCCGTATTTGCAGCAGCAGTGATTCTGCCACCATTTTTTAAAAACGAAATTCTTAATGATTCGAAACAACTTTCAGCAAAGCAACGTTATGCCCTGCGCCCAATAATTGAAAAACAATCGCTATCATGGGCAGTTGGGATTGTCGATAATAAAGAAATCGATAAAATAAATATATTAAATGCATCCTTCCTTGCGATGCACCGCGCAATAAAAAAATTAAAAATTAAACCTGAACATTTACTTATCGACGGAAATCATTTTAATCCATATAAAGGAATTGCTCATACCTGCATTATAAAAGGAGACGGAAAATTTCTTTCTATTGCCGCAGCCTCTGTCCTCGCAAAAACATACCGTGATGATTTTATGATAAGTCTGCATTTAAAATATCCCGGTTATCACTGGGATAAAAACAAGGGATATCCTACAAAAGCACACAGAGAAGCAATTAACCGGTTAGGGTCCTGTCCTTTTCATCGAATGAGTTTTAATTTACTGGGAGATAAGCTAAAACCAAATATTGAAAATAAATAAAGTATTCTTTATATATTTTCAATATTTATATACCTGCAAAACTTGTTTATCTTTGTATTAAACAAAAGGTAAAATATGAACGTTCACTTTATAGCCATAGGAGGTAGTGCCATGCATAATCTGGCCATTGCACTGCACAAAAAAGGATTCACCATAACAGGTAGTGATGATGAAATCTTCGAACCGTCAAAAAGCAGACTTGAAAAATATGGACTGCTTCCCACAAAGAAAGGATGGCATCCCGAAATTATAAATAAAAAAATAGACGCCATTATATTGGGAATGCATGCATTTAAAGACAATCCGGAATTATTAAAGGCACAGTCTCTTGGACTTAAAATATATTCCTATCCGGAATTTCTTTATGAACAAACCAGTGACAAAATAAGAATCGTTATAGGTGGTTCACACGGAAAAACTACAATCACCTCGATGGTCATGCATGTTCTTAAAACAAACGGAATTGACTTCGATTATATGGTAGGAGCTAATCTTAAAGGATTCGAAACCATGGTTTCACTAAAAAAAGAAACCAAAATTGCAGTATTTGAAGGCGATGAATATTTATCCTCACCAATAGACAGACGCTCAAAATTTCATCTTTATCATCCGGATATAGCTCTTATCAGTGGAATTGCCTGGGATCATATAAATGTATTCCCTACTTTTGAAAATTATGTAAAACAATTTGAAATTTTTGCCGACACAATACAAAAAAACGGTTCTCTGATTTATTATAAAAAAGATGAGAACCTGATAAAAATAGCAGCAGGAATAAGAAGTGACATTACAGCAATCCCTTATGGTGAAGAAAAATCAATAACAGAAAACGGGATAACATATCTTATAGAAGGAAATAAAAAAATAAGTCTTAATATTTTCGGGCATCATAATCTTCAGAATATTGAAGGAGCCAGAATGATCTGCATTAAGGCAGGACTTACCAGTGAACAGTTTTATAATGCCATACATTCATTTAAAGGAGCTGAACGCCGTCTGCAAACTCTTTCTAAAAATGAAAGCTGCAGAGTTTTTTACGATTTTGCCCATTCTCCTTCAAAACTTAAAGCCACTCTTAATGCGGTAAAAGATCAGTTCCCTGATAAAAAACTGGTAGCTGTAATGGAACTGCATACATTCAGCTCTCTGAAAAAAGAATTCTTACCTCAGTATAAAGGTACAATGGAAATGGCCGATGAAGCATATGTTTTTTTTAACCCAATGGCGGTAAAACAAAAACAACTTATTCCTATAACAAAAAAAGAAGTAGAAAATGGATTTGAAAAAAAAGGACTAAAAGTATATACCGATGCAAAAAAATTATTTCAGAAACTTTTAGAAGAAGACTGGAAAGAAAAAAATCTGCTTCTTATGTCTTCCGGTACTTTTGCCGGTACAAATCTTTCTGAAATCGCTAAAAAAATAACAGATTTTTGAAAAATATGAATATTATTTACATTTAGTGCAATAAATTCTCCTTAAAAGTTTTTTGTTTCCCCAAAAGCTGTTATTTTTGCATCACTTTTCCGGGTAGGAAGAGATAAGTTCTTTTAAAGGATATACATATTCCCCAATAGCTCAGTTGGTTAGAGCGACGGACTGTTAATCCGTAGGTCGTAGGTTCAAGTCCTACTTGGGGAGCTAAAAATACTATAAAAGCCTGAGATCAATGATTTCAGGCTTTTATATTTTTA
>JAENXA010000028.1 GCA_016649735.1 Prolixibacteraceae bacterium
CCCCTATCTTTACTACAAGTTCCTGAAGATTCATTGAAAGCAGTGTTACTCTAAAATAGTTGCTTTTTAAAAAGTTGTTAAGTTCATTATCTTTTTTCTCAAATAAATCAGAAATTTTTTCTTCTGCAATTCCACTATCTGAAGATGTGGTTAAGAAATCCCCTTCATTAAAAATCTCAGTATCAGAATTTTCAGCATCGGATAACTCTGATTTCTGTCTCTGAGGGAATGATGGTTTTAAATTATTTTTTGATAATTCAGGAAGAATAGTCCTGCGATACTGATAATTTATACAAGAAAGAGCAATCTGATTTTCAGGATCCAGCAAAAGGCTAAATACTGAAATAATAAAAGATACTACAGGATCATCTTCCAGGATAAGTGAATTATCTGAGATAACATTAAACTTATTTCCCTTTTCCATAAGAAAAGCTGCTACTCTGGCAGCTTCATCTTTTTTATTAATAAGTATAGTTATCTTTCCCGAAGGAACGCCATTTTCCTGTAATAGTTCTATCTGAGAGGCCATATCCTCTAAAACAGAGAATTCATCATCTTCGGATTCTTCATTATGCGTATTTTTATTTTCTTCTTCCTGTTGCTCTGCATAACCTGAGAAATACATTCTGACATATCCTTTTTCCTTGTTATCTTTTTTCCCGATTTCCTGCAAAGAATCAGCATAAAGAGATGTAAGAAATGAGTCATTTTCAGTATATCCGTCATCTTCAAGAATTTTTTGAACAAGTACCGGCACAGAACTAAAAATTGTATTATTGAAACGAACTATATTCTCAAAGCTTCGCCAGTTTGTATCAAGATTTTTTTCTACCGGATCAGGAAAATCAATAGCAATTTTATTTTGCAAAAGATTCCAGTCTCCGTTTCTAAAACGATATATGGCTTGTTTAACATCCCCCACTACCATAGAAAAATGTCCTTCAGATAATGAATTTTCAAGTAAAGGTTTAAAATTATTCCACTGGAGATCTGATGTATCCTGAAATTCATCAATCATAAAATACTGGTAGTAGATTCCCATTTTTTCATAAATAAATGGTGTATCAGAATCATCTATAATTTTATGAATCAATGAATTTGATTCTGATATTAAAATTACTTCCCTTTCTGAGGAAATCTTTTGCATTTCGTTTTTAAGATCAACAAGAATACCCAGAGTATATAGCTGTTTGTTTATTAATCCTGCTGTCTCATATAACATAACATTGTTATCATAATAAGATACAGCTTCAGCAAGCAGGGGTTGTAAACAAACAGAAGCTTCGATTATTTCAGTACGGTCTTCCTTTTTGTGAAAGGCCGATGAATCTTCGACTGCTTTCAGAACCCGGGGTTTGTCCAGCATATCGAATCTCTTATTTTTCATTTTTAAAAAAGCAGCAGCCGGCCCTGAAGTTTTATATAAAAAGTCAGATTCACTGAGTCCTGCTTTTTTAATCACAGAAAGTCCTTTTTTGCCTATTTCTATTAGATGATTCTCATAATCTGATGTATATTTATATAAAAGATCATGATAGTTTTTTAAAAAGTTTTTATCATTTAGCTTTTTAAAAGACTTTTCGTAGTATTCCCTGAATTTTTCGTTTCCGATATTTTTGCCAAGACTAAATATATCTTTTTTTAATTTCCATCCGCCACCATCCTGTATTTTTTCCCTGGAAAATGATTTCAGCCAGTTAAGTAGTTCAGAACCCGGTTCAACTGATGAGAGTAAAGAATCTACTGCGTCCTGCAACATTCTGTCTTCGTCTATTTCAATCTGATAGGATACATGTATGCCTAATTCACGGTTAAAAGAACTTATTACACGCTGGAAAAACTTATCGATAGTTGTTATGGAAAAACGGGTATAATTATGAAGTATATTTTTAAGACATCTTTTCGCATTTAAAGTTATATCTCTTTCAGAGAGATTTGTTTCTTTAACAAGAAGACTCCTGTATGGTGTATTTTCACCATTGCCAAGCAAATTTAACTCCTGTATTACACGATACTTCATTTCAGTCGTCGCCTTATTAGTAAAAGTTACAGCAAGAATATGCTGATATGCTGAATCTTCTTTTAATACAAGTTTTAAATATTCCATCGTCAGACGAAAAGTTTTGCCGGAACCGGCAGAAGCACGATAAACATGAAGTCTGGACATTTATATTTTTTTACCGAATCTTAAATTATATGCTAACTTAATTTCAAATATTTATTAAGAACACTTAAAAAGATATCCTTGTCTATAGGTTTTGAAACAAAATCATCGCAACCGCTTTTTAATGCAAGATCTTTATCCTCAGCCATAGAATAAGCTGTCTGCACAATTATTGGCACATCAGGTTTAAATGCTTTAATCTTTTTTGAAGCTTCAATTCCATTCATTACAGGCATTTTTATATCCATCAGTATTACATCTACATCATTTTCATGACATAAATTTACAGCTTCTTCTCCATTTTTTGCTAATAAAATGTTTAGATTATAATCGTCAATATAATTTAAAAGCTCTTTTAAATAAAGAAAATTTATTTCTTCATCTTCCGCAATTAAAATTGTCCGGCTAAGCTTGTTTTTAATAGTTTCTTTTTTTATTGCTGTTTTATTTACTATTGTATTTGCTGTTTTATGCAATGGTTTATATGGAATAGTAACATAAAATGTAGTGCCCTTACCTTTTACATAGATAACCAAATTATTGTTTTCTATATAATAACCCAACTCTATAAAACCTTCACTGGTAAATTTTATAGCATTCTCTAATAGATTACTAAGTATTTTTAATAGCTTTACTTTATCTGTATTAATATAACTGTCATTATCTGGTAGTTCTTTTTTAATACGAAAATCTATATTTAATTCTTTTATTTTAAGCTTAAAAACAGAGAATAATTCTGCAATTAAAGTGTTAAGACAAATATCTTCCTCAAATACAGGAACTTTTTTTATATCAAGTCTGGAAATCTCTAATATGTCGTCAATAACGTGTAATAACTGTTGACAGCTGCTATTTATAATAGAAATATATCGAGTACGCTGGTCTTCATTAAGATCATCAGTTTTTAGCATATCTGCAAAACCTATAATACCATTCATCGGAGTACGAATTTCATGCGACATATTGTGTAAAAATTCATGTGTAAGCTTATTGGCCTTTTCTACTTTTCCTTTCTCAATATATAATTTATTATTAGTAATATTTAGTTTTTTATTTAGAGCTTGATATTCTTTATTTATAGTTTCGTATTTATTATTCTCTTCTTCAAGTTCCTTTTCATATTTTTTCCTTGCCGTAATTTTCATCCATGATCTCATAAGTATTATGAATAATGCAATAGAAAGGATTATTGTAAAAATAAAAATATACACTAATATTCCCGTATTATGCTTTACAAAAGATACCGGATTATTTATCAAAATACTATCTAAAGGTAAATCTTTTACACCTATAATATAGGCTTCCTTTGCATTAGAATGAAGCATAAGGATAGATAATAATATGAAAAAGAGGGTTTTTTTCATGAATTCGTTTTCAATAATTCTATAAATAATAATAAATGTAAAGTACAAACTAAAATCAAAATTATTCCAAATTTCTTAATTTTTCTGACATAGAAAAAATCATTTAAGATATTTCTTCATAAGACTAAAAAACTCGTCTTTATTTATCGGTTTTGAAATAAAATCATCACATCCACTTTCCATAGCGGTAATTTTATCTGTTGATGTAAAATAAGCAGTGTAAATAATAATACAAAATTGTACTCTTTAAAGAACATTTTTTGTTTTTGATAGGTGAAATGTGAAAGGTGAAATATTTATTTTACCTATTTCTTTTGTACCTTTATATTGTATATAAAACAAAAAATACAATGATATTAAAAATAATACTGGTCATCTCCATTATCCTTCAATTATTTGCCGTAAGTGTAGCTATAAAATTAACCAAAGTAACTAAATATAACTTTTCGTGGATGTTACTTACCGTAGGATTTATTCTCACAGAAATAAGCCTTATTATACAGTTTCTCCCTTATATCAGTAATTTTAAACCAAACGAAATTGGGCAGCATATTATCTGGTTAGGTGTAATTAAAGCTCTTTGTTTTGCAATAGGCGTATTTATGATTCAAAAAATATTTAAATACATGAAAAAAGTTGAAGATTCACGTAGACTTACTGAGAAAATGTTTTTGAATGCTGTAATACAGGCTGAAGAGAAAGAAAGAAAAAGATTTGCCAATGAACTTCATGACGGACTGGGTCCGTTACTTTCAACTATAAAAATGTCATTTTCAGCATTGGTACAAAATGAACCTGAAAAATTCTCAGGAGAAATTGTTGATAACACAGAGATAGTTATCAATGAAGCAATAAAAACACTGAAAGAAATTTCCAATAATTTAAGTCCTCATGTTTTAACTAATTTTGGTTTATACCGTGCTCTTCGCAATTTTATCAATAAAATAAACGCACTAAGAACCATAACCATAAATTTGGATTCAAATCTGGGAAATAAACGATACGACACAAATATAGAAATCGTACTTTACAGAGTAATTTGTGAGCTTATCCATAACACTGTTAAACATGCTGAAGCTAAAAAAATTGATATCAGCTTGATGGAAGACGGAAAAAATATTACTATTGCATATAAAGATAACGGTAAAGGATTTGATCCCGAAAAACTAAAAAAACAAACCGGTTCCAAAGGAATTGGCTTATCTAATATCTTTTCCCGTATAAATTCATTAAAGGGAGAATTTACATTAGACAGTCATCCGGGAAAAGGTATATATGTTTTTATTAAAGTAAAAAAAGATGAGTGATTATATTCGTAAAATTATTATTGTTGATGACCATACTTTGTTTCGTAACGGACTGCATATACTTCTTAATAACCTGAAAAAATATAAAGTTATAGGAGAGGCTGCAAATGGTAAAGAGTTTATTGATATACTCGACAAAGGTACAGAGGTAGATCTTGTTTTACTGGATATAAATATGCCTGTTATGGACGGTATAGAGGCCGCAAAAATTGCACTGAGCAAAAGACCTGATCTTAAAATCATTACCCTTTCAATGTATGGAGAAGAAGATTACTATTACAAAATGGTAGATGCAGGAGTAAAAGGATTTCTTCTGAAAAACTCGGATATGAATGAAGTGAAAACTGCACTGGAAACTGTATATGACGGTGGTAACTATTTCTCTTCAGAACTGTTACAGAATCTTGTAACTAATCTTAGAACTAATAAAAAGAAGGAAAAACCTGAAAATGAACTTTCGGAACGTGAAGTAGAAGTTCTTATTCTTATCTGTCAGGGATTCAGCAATCAGGAAATTGGAGACCAGCTGTTTATTTCAAAGCGTACAGTAGATAAACACAGGGCAAACATAATGGATAAGAGTCAGTGTAAAAATGCAGCACAACTGGTTATGTATGCCATAAAAAACAAAATGGTGGAGCTGTAATATATCTGGAACTTCTAAAAATAATGTAAAGCAAATTATTTTAGATAAAAAAACCTTCAGAGACATAACACAAATATTATATTTCTAAAGGTTTTTTATATTTTACGACTTTATTCTTTTACCAAAGAAAGGTTCTTTTTAGTTACATATTCCTCATAGCCTTCTTTCAAAGAATCGAAAATTTCTTTTATAGTTTCAATTTTGGTAGCTCTCCATGCATTAGTTCCACTAAAAGCATAACCCTGAGACATTCTTCCTTTATAAGCATTAAAAAGTGCCACCATAATACAATAAGGACTTTTCTCCATTTGACACGTTTTAATACAATTATATGGGCATTGTTTTGGCTTATGAAGACCCAAATTTACATCTTCTAAGAACTTATTCTTTATAGCTCTTCCAGGCATTCCAACAGGACTTTTTATGATAACAATATCCTTTTTTTTTGATCTAAGATATTCATTTTTAAACTCATCAGAAGCATCGCATTCCTTAGTAGTAACAAATCTGGTACCTAATTGTACCCCATCAGCACCAAGCTCCATTATATTAGCCATATCTTCCCCTGTATATATGCCACCACCTGCAATAACAGGGATTTTTATATTAAACTCAGTTTCGTATATTCTTACCTGTTTTAATACATCAACTAAAATACTCTCTAAATTATAATGATCGGTGTCTGCGAGTTGATTTTCTTTATAACCTAAATGCCCTCCGGCTTTAGGACCTTCAACTACTACCAGATCCGGAATATAATTATAATTTCTTTTCCACTTTTCAACTATAACTTTTAAAGCTCTGGCTGAAGAAACTATGGGAGCAAGCTTAGTTTTACTATCCTCCGTTAAAAAAGAAGGTAAATTTAAAGGAAGACCGGCACCGGAAAAAATAATATCAGCTTTTTCCTTAATGGCTGTTTTAACCATATCAGAAAAATTTGTTAATGCCACCATAATATTGACGCCGATAACTCCGTGTGATTTCTTTGATTTTTCTCTGGCTTTATGTATCTCTTCCTTCAAGCCATCTATACTGGAATTTATGTAATCTTTACAATTATTCATATATAAAAGTCCTATTCCAGCGGAAGAAATAACACCTATTCCCCCCTCATTAGCAACAGCAGAAGAAAGTCCGGATAATGAAATTCCAACTCCCATACCTCCTTGCACTATTGGCATCTTAACCAATATATCTCCGATTTTTAATGATCTCATTACTTAAATATTAAATTAACAATATGGCGAACGACGCAATACTCTCACAACACTCGCCTTTAACTTAAACTTTTAAAATATAGGTTGTTACACCATATTCTATTAATCAAAGGTAATAAAGATTATATCTGAAACAATAGAAATAGTAATTAAAGACTAATTTCCGACCTAAAATTTAGCAATGAGCCTTCAAATAATAATAAATAAGGAAGTAAACAGACGAAAGGATAGTTATTGTAGATTTATAATATAAATTCTGATTTGAAGTTGTTTATATGAAAAAAAACTGTCCGGTTTCCCGAACAGTTTTCTATATGTTATATTCACCAGTTATTTTTAATACTATTTTTTAACCTGATCAACGATAGCTTTAAAAGCCTGAGGCTGATTCATTGCTAAGTCGGCAAGCACTTTCCTGTTGATATCGATATTGCTCTTCTTCAACATTCCAATGAGCTGAGAATAGCTTAATCCTTCCATACGGGCAGCGGCATTAATACGCTGAATCCATAATGCACGGAAGTTTCTCTTTTTAGTTTTTCTGTCACGGTAGGCGTATTGCAGGCCCTTTTCATATGTATTCTTGGCGACCGTCCAGACATTTTTACGGGCTAAAAAATTACCTTTGGTTTCCTTCAGGATTTTTTTTCTTCGAGCCCTTGATGCTACATGATTAACTGATCTTGGCATAACTTTAATTTTTTGTGGTTAGCGTCCGGAATAATCCGAATCTTTCTGCTAATTCACTGTTTTTGACTTTATTATTTTGAAATTAGAAAATTAAAAAGAAAGTTAAATACAAAGCATTTTCTTAACATTCTTAATCTTAGTCTTATCAACTAAACCATAATGTGTAAGATTTCTTTTCTGCTTTTTTGTTTTTTTAGTCAAAATATGACTTTTATAAGCATGCTTTCTCTTCAATTTACCGGAAGCAGTTTGAACAATTCTTTTCTTTGCTCCGGACTTTGTCTTCATTTTTGGCATCTTCTCTAAATTAAATTATAAAAAAGAATTACTTCTTTTTCTTTTTAGGTGAAATAAACATAATCATTCTCTTACCTTCAAGACGCGGCATTTGTTCTACCTTGCCAAAATCTTCAAGTTCTGTGGCAAACTTCAGCAATAAAATTTCGCCCTGTTCCTTAAATAGGATTGAACGACCTCTGAAAAAAACAAAGGCTTTTACTTTTGCTCCGTCTTCCAGAAATTTTTTTGCATGATTCAATTTAAAATTAAAATCGTGCTCATCCGTATTCGGTCCGAAACGGATTTCCTTGATAATAACTTTAATTGCCTTAGACTTAAGTTCTTTTTGCTTTTTTTTCTGCTGATAAAGGAACTTTTTATAATCTATAATTTTACAAACAGGAGGATCTGCATTTGGTGAAATTTCTACCAAATCCAAACCTTGTTCTTCCGCCATTGATAATGCTTTTGTCAAAGGATAAACTCCCTGCTCTTCAACATTATCCCCAACTATACGAACTTCGTGTGAACGAATATATTCGTTTATTTTATTTAATGGTGCGGTATTTCTTCGATTTCCTCTATAATTATGTGACTTGTTGATATAAAACTCTCCTATACTTTATAAATTAATAATCAATTTTTTGCTGTTCTTTAACCAGATCGGTGATCATAGTCGCAAACTTTTCAATTGTCATAGATCCTTCATCGCCTTTCCCCTGTCTCCTTACAGAAACCTCTCCGTTATTTACCTCTTTCTCACCTACAACAAGCATATACGGAATACGTTTCAGTTCATTATCCCGTATTTTACGACCAATTTTTTCATCACGATCATCTATAATAGTGCGAATATCGGAATTATTTAGAAACTCTGAAACTTTTTTTGCATAATCATTAAATTTTTCGCTGATAGGTAATACAACAACCTGATCAGGAGTTAGCCATAATGGGAATTTTCCGGCTGTATTTTCAATTAAAACAGCTACAAATCTTTCCATAGAACCAAAAGGTGCGCGATGAATCATAATAGGACGATAACGTTTGTCATCAGCACCGATATATTCCAGTCCGAACCTTTCGGGAAGGTTATAATCAACCTGAATAGTACCAAGCTGCCAACTACGACCAATGGCATCCTTTACCATAAAGTCAAGCTTTGGTCCATAAAAAGCAGCCTCACCAATTACAGTTGTAGTTTTCAGTCCTTTTTCGGCAGATGCTTCAACAATTGCGCGTTCAGCCTTTTCCCAATTTTCTTTAGTACCTATATATTTTTCAGGAGTTTTAGGATCTCTAAGTGAAATTTGCGCAGTATAATCATTCATCTCCATAGCCTTGAAAATAATAAATATAATATCTATCACTTTCTTAAATTCATCTTTTAACTGATCAGGACGACAGAAAAGATGTGCATCATCCTGCGTAAAACCTCTAACTCTTGTAAGTCCGTGAAGCTCTCCACTTTGTTCGTATCTATATACGGTTCCGAATTCTGCTATTCTTAATGGAAGATCTTTATATGAACGTGGCTTGTAGGCATATATTTCGCAATGGTGAGGACAGTTCATTGGTTTAAGCATATATTCCTCTCCTTTAACCGGCGTTTTTATTGTCTGGAAAGAATCTGCACCATATTTCTGATAATGACCTGAAGTCTTATATAATTCTACATTTCCTATATGAGGTGTTATCACCTGAACATAACCAAATCTTTTCTGAACTCTCTTCAGAAAATCCTCAAGCTGTGTGCGCAATATAGTTCCTTTTGGCAGCCACATAGGAAGACCGGCACCAACTTTACCAGAGAATATAAATAGTTCCATCTCTTTACCGATCTTACGGTGATCCCTCTTCTTTGCTTCTTCAAGAAAAGCCAAATATTCTGTAAGTTCTTTTTGTTTTGGGAATGTAACGCCATATACACGTGTCAGCATCTTGTTCTTTTCATCACCTCTCCAATAGGCACCAGCTATAGATGTCAGTTTTACAGCTTTAATATATCCGGTGTTAGGTAAATGAGGACCCTTACATAAATCTGTATAATTTCCCTGCTGATAAAACGTTATAGTTCCATCTTCAAGTTCATTTATTAACTCAAGCTTAAGCTGATCGTTTTTCTTTGTAAAAAAATCAATCGCTTCTTTTTTGGAAACATCACGGCGAACTATTGAATTTTTCAATTTTGAAAGTTCCAACATCTTCTTTTCAATCTTTGGAAGATCTTTATCTGTAAGTTGAATATCTTCCGGAAATTCCATATCATAATAAAATCCGGTTTCAATAGACGGACCTATTCCGAATTTTGTTCCGGGATAATAAAAATCAATGGCCTCTGCCATCAAATGAGCTGAGGTATGCCAGAAGGTTTCTTTTCCTTTCCTGTCATTCCACGTATATAACTCAACCTGAGAATCTTCAGGAATAGGACGGTTAAGATCCCATACTTCTCCGTTTACAGAAATACAAAGAGCTTCTCTGGCCAATCTGCCACTTATTCCTTCTGCAATCTGAAGACCGGTAACTCCTTCTTGAAATTCCCGTACACTTTTATCAGGAAATGTTATTGTTATCATTTTTATAAAATTCTAATGCGTTATTTCGAGGCAAAGATAACATATTTAAAAGACTGGATTAAATTAGATTAAATTTTTATTAGTAAAAATTCCTGTTTTTAACATTATTTTTTAAAACTTTGTATATTATAAAAAAAACGACAATGAATAAATTAATTATTTTTCTTTTTACAACATCATTTTTTCTTCCGGTAAATACTTTTGCAATAAAGAAAATCACTCTTGAAGATATTCTTATAAACAAGAAATTCACCCCCTCAACAGTTCGTGGATTAATATCTATGAAAGATGGCGTTTCCTATGCAGTTATGGAAAACGGTAACAAAATTGTAAAATACAATTACAAAGACGGGAAACAAACCGGAATAATTTTTGACTTATCAAAAATAGAAGATACTCCTATAAAAACATTTACTGATTACCGCTTCTGCGAAGATGAATCAAAAATATTGATTACTACAAATATCAAAAAGATTTACCGTCATTCTTTCACTGCTGAATATTATGTTTGGAATTCCGTAACAAAAGAACTCTCAGCTCTTTCTAAATACGGACCACAGCAGGTAGCCACTTTCTCACCAGACGGAGAAAGAATAGCTTTTGTAAGAAATAACAACATATTTATAAAAAGTCTTAAATTCGGTACAGAAAACCAGGTAACCTATGACGGCAAAAAAAACTTTATAATAAATGGTATACCCGACTGGGTATATGAAGAAGAATTTTCATACAATAAAGCCTTCTCATGGTCTCCAGATTCAAAATTTCTGGCATTCACACGCTTTGATGAATCACAGGTAAGGAATTTTCCGATTATGATGTTTAAAGGAAGCTTCCCCTCTTATGAAGAAAATACCTTATACCCCTCGTGTTATAATTATAAGTATCCTGTTGCAGGTGAAAAAAACTCAATAGTAAGTATTCATGTTTATGAATTAAAATCCAAGACTTCAGTAAACGTTGATTTAGGACAAGACTCAGACATTTATGTATCACGCATTAAATGGACAACAGATGGCAATGATCTTGCAGTATTCCGTTTAAACCGACGCCAGAATCATCTGGATGTGCTCCTTGCCAATCCAATGACAGGCGATTCAAGAATGTTTTATACTGAAAAAAACCAACGTTATATAAATGAAAATTTCCCGGACAATTTCATTTTTCTGCCCGGAAATAAATATTTTATTCTCACAAGCGAGCATGACGGTTATTCTCATCTATATCTATACAATCGTCAGGGATTCTTTGTAAAACAAATCACAAAAGGAACGTTTGATGTGACTAAATTTTACGGATATAACCCTTCAAAAAGATTATTTTACTATCAAGCAGCAAAAGAATCTCCTATGAGAAGAGAAGTTTATTATACCTCACTTGACGGCAAAAAGCAGGGAAAACTATCCACAAAAGAAGGAACAAACGATGTTATTTTCAGTACAGGATACAAATATTACATAAATTATTTAACCAATGTAAATACTCCAAATACTATTACTATTCACCGCTATGACGGAAAATTAATCCGCACGCTGGAAGATAATAAAGCACTTTTAAACAAATTAGCGGACTATTCTCTGTCACCGAAAGAATTTTTCTCATTTAAGACATCTGCAGGAGTTTCCCTTAACGGCTGGATTATAAAACCCTCAGGATTCGATGATAGTAAAAAATATCCGCTTATAATGACTCAGTACAGTGGTCCTGAAAGTCAGTCAGTACAGGATAAATGGTCTGTAGGTTGGAATAACTATCTCTCACAGGAAGGCTTTATTGTTGCCTGTGTAGATCCCAGAGGAACAGGTGCACGCGGCGAAGAATTCAGAAAAATGACTTATATGAAACTCGGTCAGTACGAATCTGACGACCAAGTGGAAGCTGCGAAATATTTTGGGACTCTTTCCTATGTTGATAAAAAGAACATCGCTATATGGGGGTGGAGCTACGGAGGTTTTAATGCATTGCTTAGTCTTGAAAAAGGAGGTAGTATCTTTAAAGCCGGCATAGCCGTTGCTCCTGTTACAAGCTGGAAATTTTATGACACGGTTTATACAGAACGATATATGCGTACACCAAAAGAAAATCCTGAAGGATATGCTTTCTGTCCTTTGGCTCATCCTGAGAATATAAAATCAAAGCTTTTACTTATTCACGGATCGGGTGATGACAATGTACATGTCCAGAACTCTATGGAATTTACAGAAGCTATGGTTCAGTCAGGCATTCCTTTTGATATGGCTATATATACTAACCGTAATCATGGCATATACGGAGGAAATACAACTTTACATCTGTATAATAGGATGTTACAATTCTTTAAAGAAAATTTAAAATAAGAGTTATAG
>JAENXA010000273.1 GCA_016649735.1 Prolixibacteraceae bacterium
AAGTTCAGAAACTTTGGAAAAAAATCACTTACAGAATTGGATGATTTGTTAAATTCATTGAATTTAACTTTTGGGATGGATATTAGTAAATATAAACTTGACAAAGAATAAGGATTTATGAGGAAAAATAAAAAATTCAATCATCTGGGAAGGACTACTTCTCATCGTAAGGCAATGTTGTCTAATATGGCAAATTCTTTGATTTTTCATAAACGGATTTCAACTACATTAGCTAAGGCCAAAGCACTTAGACTTTATGTAGAACCGTTGATTACTAAGTCAAAAAATGATACTACTCATTACCGTCGTCTTGTTTTTAGTTTATTGAAAAGCAAGACTGCTGTTTCTGAATTATTTAGAGAAGTAGCTGTAAAGGTAGGACAACGTCCAGGAGGATATACTCGGATCTTAAAGACAGGAAATCGTCAGGGTGATAATGCAGAAATGTGTATTATTGAATTGGTTGATTTTAATGATAATATGTTGAAAGACACAGATGCTAAGAAACCAGCTCGTCGTTCACGTCGTGGTGGAAATAAAAAAGCAACTGCAATTGAAACAACAACTGTTGATAATGCAGTTGCCGAAGTTGAAGCACCGGTAGCAAATGTAAAAGCTGCTGAGACTAAAATTTCTGAACCTGAAACTGAGGCAAAGAAAGTTATCAAAAAGGAAGTTAAACCTAAAGAGGTTAAAAAAGAAGAAAAGAAATAATTTTATATTATTTTATATAAAAAAGGTGAAGCATTGCTTCACCTTTTTTATTGGTATTATATTATTAATGCAATATGTCTACCATTCCTTTGTTATGATTCCTTTTCCGTCATCAGAATTGGATCTTGTAAGGAATTCAATGATTCTTCTAACCTCCGGACTATCCTTAATCTGCGTTTTAATATCATTAATAGAATCAAACAGACTGGAGTTTCCACTAAATAGTATACGATAGGCATTACCTATGCTTAACTGAACTTGTTTAGAAATACCAGTATCATTTAAAATGTCATAATTTATACTTTCGTATTTAATGGGATTATTAGCTGCTATAACATAAGGAGGAATATCTTCTCTAAAACGGCAGCCACTTCTTACATATGTACAGGTGCCGACTCTTGTCCCGGGATTCCCGATTACACTGCTGTTTAAAATTACTTTATCTTCAATATAACAATTTGTTCCGATTTTAGAACCTATTCCGAAGGCGCAATTGTTCTCTATATGTGCGTCATGTGAAATATGTACTCCTTCGAGTATATAATTATTATTTCCAATAAAAGTTTCTTCTCCTTTATTGGCGGCACGGTTAATAACAACATTTTCACGAATTGTATTGTTATCTCCTATTCTAAGGATTGTATCTTCTCCTTTAAAACAACAATCCTGTGGAATTGCACCCAATACGGCATTCTGATAAATGGTATTGTTTTTTCCTATAATTGTACCTTTTCCCAGACTAACATATGGATAAATTTTGCAGCCGTCACCGATGACTACATCTTTGTCTATATATGCAAAGGGTAATATTTCAACATCCTTTCCTATTTTTGCAGAAGGATCTATAAAAGCTTTTTCGCTAATCATATTTTATTTTTTAATTTCTTTTCCACCACCTAAGGCATAATATAAATTCACAACTGATTGCATTTTATAAAAGTCATCACTGATTTTCGAAATTTGCGCACTCAGAAGATATTGTTGGGCACTTATAACTTCCAGATAAGATGAAGAACCCA
>JAENXA010000229.1 GCA_016649735.1 Prolixibacteraceae bacterium
CCTACAAATTTTTTGAACAGCTTATTGAAGTATGATGTATTATATAAAGAAACAGAGTCTGCTATTTCCTGAATTGAATTTTCGGATATTAAGATTTTAAGCTGACATTGTTCTATCTTTTTTTTGTTGATATAATTTACAGGTGTAGTGCCTGTTTCTTTTTTAAATAATCTTATAAAATGGTCATAAGATAAGAAGCAACGTTCCGACAGGTCTTTTATTTTTATATTTTCCGACAAATTGTTTTGTATATATTTGATTATTTTAAGAATTCTGTTGTCCTGAATAATTGTTCTTTCTTTTGAATGTGACAGGAATCTTGAAAAAAGAATTAATAAAATTCCTTTGCTTTCAATAAAATCGAAATAGTTTCGTCCCTTATAGGCATCCACTATTGAAGTTCTTCCGGTATATTTTTTAGGATCATAAAAAAACAATTTTTTATTAGGATTTATTTCTAATAATTTTTTTATCAGTTCCACATCAATTGTTTTCGCTTCTATCTCAAAAGGGAATATTTTCTGATCAAAAATACTTATGCTATTTTGTATTTCTTCGAATACATGAATGTAATATAACTTAAAAATGGAATTACAAGTATCATTATGTATCGTAAAGGGTGGGATCATATATAAATGTCCTTCAGTGAGATGAAATTTTTTACTTTTAACAGTGACCCATGCATGTCCTTCCGCTACATAATAAATTCTAAAAAAGGGATTACTGACATTATGCCAATTCCAGTCGGAATTGTGGTTGGCATATCCTATATTTAAAAGCAGAAATGACAGATTTCTTTTTTCTTCCATATTCTTTTCATGTATATGCAAATATATAAAAATCATTAACAAAAAGGTATTGAATAAGAAAAAATAAAGCCGTTTTATTATTATAAAAAATCGGAATAGTATTATATTACTAGTATAGGAGTTCTTAATTTTAACCTAAATATCTTTTAATACAATAAAACAAAATTATATGGAAACAGTTGATCCTAATAAAGTACCAAAAGTAAGATTTTATAATGGTGCAGAAATCCCGGCAGTAGGACTGGGAACTTTTGGTTCTGATCACGTTTCAGCCGATCAGATAGCTGAAGCTGTATATCAGGCAGTTAAAATAGGTTACCGTCTTATAGATTGTGCCGCAGTTTATGGTAATGAAAAAGAGATCGGAAGTGCATTGAAACGTTTATTCGATGAGGGTGTTGTTAAACGTGAAGATCTTTGGATTACTTCCAAGGTGTGGAATAGCATGCATCATGATGTTCGAGGCTCTTTTGAAAAAACCTGTAGAGATTTAGGTGTTGATTATCTGGATTTGTTTTTAGTTCACTGGCCTTTCCCGAATAGTCATGCACCTAGTGTGTCTGTTGATTCACGTGATCCGGATGCAGTACCATATAGACACAGAGATTTTAAGAGAGTATGGGCGGTAATGGAAGATTTATATGAAAACGGTCTTTGTAAAAATATTGGTACTTCTAACCAGACTATTGCGAAGATGAAACTTCTTCTTTCTACATGTAAGGTTAAACCAATGGTTAATGAAATGGAAATGCATCCTCATTTCCAGCAAACAGATTTTTTTAATTTTTTAAAGAAAAATGGTATTGCAGCTATTGGTTTTTGTCCAATTGGATCTCCTGCCCGTCCTGAAAGAGATAAAACAGCAACAGATACAGTGCCTATTCAGGATCCGGTAATGATTAAAATTGCCAAGGCACATAATGTACACCCGGCAGTTATTTGTGTTAAATGGGCTGTTCAAAGAGGTCAGGTTCCAATTCCTTTTTCAGTTAAACCTCCTAAGTTTACTATGAATCTAAAGTGTACAACTGAAGATCCTTTAACCGATGAGGAAATGAATGAAATCAAATCAATTGATAAAAATAACAGATTTATTAAAGGACAGGTTTTTTTGTGGTCTACGGCAAAAGACTGGCATGATCTGTGGGATGAAGATGGTACAATAGCTGGCTGGTAATAAAAAAATATTTTTTTAACAAACAATAATTTAATTTAGTATTAGTTATGGATAAAACAATGAAGGCGGCATATTTGCCGGGTAATAGCACAGTAATTTTTAAAGAGGTTCCTGTTCCTGAACCGCAACATGGTGAAGTATTGATTAAAGTAAAAGCTGCTACAGTATGTGGTAGTGATCTTAGAGCAATCTATCGTGAACATCTTGGTAAAGGTCCTGAAGCATATCAGGATAAGATTTGTGGTCATGAAACCAGTGGTCAGATTGTAAAATGCGGACCTGGTCTCCGTCGTTTTAAAGATGGTGACAGAGTTATTGTTTATCATATTTCAGGTTGCGGTGTTTGTAACAACTGTCGTCGTGGTGAAATGATTGCCTGTACAAGTGAAAAATATCGTCGCGCTTACGGATGGCAGAGAGATGGTGGTATGGCTAAATATATTCTTGCAGAAGAAAAAGATTTAGTTGCACTTCCTGATGAATTAACTTATGCTGATGGTGCTCAGGTAGCATGCGGTTTTGGTACAGTATATGAAGGTCTTGAAAAAATTGGTATTTCAGGAGACCACTCAGTACTTGTTGTTGGATTAGGACCTGTTGGTTTAGCTGCATGTATGCTTTGCAA
>JAENXA010000160.1 GCA_016649735.1 Prolixibacteraceae bacterium
TATCCAGCCTGAGTAATCTTAGTTTATTTATTCTTTTATACAGATATATTATATATGTGGTATGTATAATATTAGTTATTTATACAAAAAATAATACCGGTTTAATTATTTTATAATTATATTAAAAAATAAATATAAAAAGATGAAAATAAAAATAGAACGGGAAACTTCGATTATATTTCCTAACAACAACAGAGTAATAGCACGGTTCTTTTTTATAGGAGAAGAAAGAGCTGAAAAAGTTATTGATAAAATATTAAAATTTTCTGAAATAAAAGCCAGAAATCAGTTTAATCAGATATTGAGAGAATTTTCACTCCGACACAGAAGTATAAGCAAATTATTCCAAAAACATTATAATAACGTAAAATATATTGTTGAAAAAATCCACCCAGGAAACAATATCCCAGAGTGGTGTAAATTATTAATTGGCTCTTATTTTACAATGGAATATGCCATTGAATCAGCAGCCATTTTCAATCCTTCTGTAGTTGAAGATCCTGATCAAAGCGGACTCTCTGAAGGTGAAATGAGGCTTATAATTAGTTTAAGAGCTACAGGTGAAGGACATATTTCCTCCTTAATATTTAGAGGAGCAGTTCTTTCAAAAGATAATAAAATCACTTTGGCGGAGCCAGGAAATATGATAGATGAAGCCATAAGAATTAAGGATCATCTTTACAAAAAAGAGAGTTTTATTAGCAAACTAAAAAATATGAAATTAACTTCAGATTTTTGTAGCAATATAATAGAAAAACTGCCTTCTAACTTTTCGTATGATGAAATCCGTAGTGCTGTTCTGGATGTAAAAGAACATGAAGGTTCATTGTCTTTGGAAAAAGAAAAATCTATAAACGAAATTGAATGGTTAGCCGAATCATATACAGAAATTAAATTTTCTTTTGATACTGATATATCGGAACGTGTTATCTTCCCGATATCGAAATTCGAAAAAAACGGTATTGAAGATGCACGTTTTGTTAAATTTACTAAAGACAACGGAGATACTGTTTTTTTTGCTACTTATACAGCTTATGATGGTTATACCGTACTCCCCAAATTAATTAAAACAAAAGATTTTTATACATTTAAAATATTCCCCTTACGCGGCAAATTTGCTACTAATAAAAACCTGGCTTTATTTCCCCGTAAAATTAATGGTAAATACGCTATGTTAAGCCGTATTGATGGTATAAATAATTATTTAATGCTTTCGGATAATCTTTATGAATGGAATAACGCTACATTAATAGAAGAACCAAAATATTTATGGGAATTAATGCAGATAGGCAACGGAGGTTCTCCTATTGAAACAGATAAAGGCTGGTTACTTATCACCCATGGTGTAGGACCTGTAAGAAAATATTGTCTTGGTGCCTGTCTTCTGGATTTAGACGATCCAACAAAAATAACAGGACGTCTAAAAGAACCTCTGTTACTTCCTGACGAAAAAGAACGTGCCGGATATGTTCCGAATGTTGTTTATACATGTGGAACTATTGTTCATAATCATGAACTAATAATTCCTTATGCAATGAGTGATTATGCCTCTGGTTTTGCTAAAGTTAATTTAGATCAGTTACTTGATCTTCTAACAGAAAACCCTTCATAACAACTATTTTTTTAGCCCGGGAAAAAGTTTAATTTACCTGTTTTAATATATCTTTTTCCTGAGCTGATAAAACAATTAACTGTGAAATCCAGTATGACAGAGTGCTTTCGGCCCCCTGATTACGATTTATTCCCTGTTTTTCAAGTCCATCGCAACATCCTTTTGTTTCATGATCAAATAAAGGTAATCTGAGTGAATTTTTCCCATGAAACCACAAATAGCAATTAAACATTTTATCCATATATATTTGTTCTTTTGTTTTGTAGAATAACTGAGAATACAGCAATACCATTGCCAGTACATCAACAGGTTGCCGGTCATATTCAGATATTTTCCCTCCTTTTTTAAACCATTCTTCATTTCCTACAGGCATAAAATATCCGCGTTTCATTGTTACTGATTCAAGAAATATTACTGATTCCATAGCAATACTGAGAACTTTATCATCTTCTACTAATTCATAAGCTAAAAACAATGATAACGGAATAATTGCATTATCATAAGTCATCTCCTGCTCAAACCATTTCCAATCTTCATCAGCCTGATTTTTATAGGATTCTGTAATTATAGATACTAATTTATTCATTTCGTGAATCATGCCCTCATCATATGATTTATTCTTAAGATAATTATATATGCCAATGATAGTATTTGCTGCACCTCTTATTGTTTTAAGTGAATTAAAATGTTGTACAGATTTTAAAAATAGCCCTTCCCCAAGTTGTTTAAATGAATCATTAGGTGAAAAACGTATTAAATAACCAAGAGCCCATATTGTACGTCCAAAAGAATCCTCAGAACCATATTCGTCTATAAACTGACGACTAAAACTAAGAAAATTTCTAAAATCCCCGTTTTCTCGTTGCATATAATCAATAAAGCTCAGATAAATAGTCATAAGTCTTAATAGATCTTTCTTTTTATATTGTCGGTATGCCATTACAGTCATTAGTAATGCACGGGAATTATCATCAATACAATAACCTTTTTTTAAATTGGGAATTCCATATTTAGCATGCTGAATAATCCCTGTATCATCAGTAAGTCGTATTACATGCTCTAAACTGAATGGAGGTATTAACTGGATATCAATAGCTGGTTTAGCAGAGACATCTTTTTTTTCACAATTTTTATATACTTCTTCAGCAAGATTAAGATACATCTTACCTGCGCTGATCCAATGTATTTTTTTCCCGTAGTCAAAAGCATTTTTTCGAATTATACTTAATTGCTCAGGATTGTCAAGTAATTCCAGCAACAAATCTGCAAGTTGCTCAGAGTCTTTAAAATTGAAAAATCTTCCTCTATTATTATCAAGTAATTCCTGTGCATGCCAGTATGGAGTTGAAACAACAGCACAGCCTGCACCAATAGCATAAGATAAAGTTCCACTTGTAATTTGAGCTTCATTAACATATGGAGAAATGTAAATATCACTTGTCTGCAGATATTCCATTAATTCCTTTTCTGTAGCAAATTCGTTTTTAAGATAAACGTTCTTTTCTAATCCATTGTATTTAATCAAACGCTGTAATTCATATCTATATTCATCACCTAAATATTTCAACACATTAGGATGTGTAGCTCCAAGAACTACATATAATAATTCGGGATATTTTTTAACTACACGTGGCAAAGCATTAATAACTGTTTCAATTCCCTTGTTACGACTAAGAAGTCCAAAAGTAAATAATATTTTCAAGTTTGAAAGACCGTGTTTTTCCTTAACTTTTTCCCTTGTTATCTGCTCATAATCAGGAACTCCGTGTTCTATAATTACAATCTTTTCTTTTGGAACATTATAAATATCAACAAGAAAATTAACAGCCCTTTTACTCATAACTACAATACGGGCTACTTCTTTTTCTATTTCTTTAATAACTAATTTCTGAGTATACGACGGATCCTTTAGTATAGTATGAAATGTTACGATTACAGGAATTTTAAGGCTGTGTAACAAAGGCAGAATATACGCTCCGTCATTACCTCCGAATATACCGAATTCATGTTCAAGAACACAAACTTTTGCATCACTATAATTTATGAATTTGGCTGCATCAATATAATCAGGAAGATAATCTTCCTGTATTATTTTTTTCACTTCTTTTGGATAGTTGTAACCGTCAGAATTATCATTTATTGCTACAACCATTGCTTTTGCTTTTATTTTTTTATGATCTGAGCTACCTGCAACTGCTTTTACCAGATTGTTGGTAAAAATTCCAATTCCACATTGTCGTGGAGGATATGTTCCAATAAACGCTATTTTCATATATTTTATTTTATTTTTAATGTATTTCTGTTAAAATTTGAGATTAACTAAGAATGTTTTTCTCATAAATAAAAAAAGCAGAATTTTAAAGCTTTTTTAATAATTTTAACCCGGAATATTTAATTCTGAAAATCAGAATTAATAAAAATTCTGTTCAATTTCTATATATTTTATGTAAAAAGCAAGAATTCAGCGAAAAATATTTTATTAGAATTACACTAACTCTAAACTATTCAAATATTTTCTGAGAAAATAGAACCGGCAGCAAAATTTGAGGCCCAGTTACCGGGATCTATAAATCCCACTGTTACAAGTAATCCCGGTCCTATATATTTAAAAACATCA
>JAENXA010000163.1 GCA_016649735.1 Prolixibacteraceae bacterium
AAAAAAAGCCGCAAAATTGCAGGCTTTTTTTGCTTATAATAGACTTTACCTTAGAAAATAACATATATTAATTCCATGAAGAGAGAAAAGGTAACCCCTTTATTGGATTTTTTTAATTTTATATTTTACTTAAAAAATTTGTCATGGAAAAATTTGCATTAATTGTGGCCGGCGGAAACGGTAGCCGTATGGGCACTGAAACGCATAAACAATACCTAACGCTCGCAGGGAAGCCTATATTAATGAGGACTATTGAAAAGTTCAAACAATATGATTCTTCAATAGCTTTTTTTTTAGTTCTTCCATCCGAAGACTTCATCTTATGGGAAAATTTATGTGAAAAATACCATTTCAAAATACAACATAAACTTGTAAAAGGCGGTAATAGCAGATTTCTATCGGTAAAAAACGGATTAAGCGAAATTCCTAATACCGGAATTGTTTTTATTCACGATGGAGTAAGACCTCTTGTTTCAATGAAAACATTAACACTCTGTGATGAAATGGCTAAAACAGAAGGTAATGCTATTCCCGTAACACAGGTTAGTCAGTCATTAAGGATTATTGGCAAAGACGGCAGTCATGCAGTAGACAGAAATTTTTACAGACTTGTTCAAACGCCTCAGACTTTCCGTACAGAATTAATTAAAAGAGCTTATTTTTCAATAGACGATAACGAGTTCACTGATGATGGAACTGTTTTTGAAACACTTGAGAGAAAAATAAATCTTGTAGAAGGTAATTCTGAGAATATCAAAATTACCTGTCCTGTTGATCTAAAAATTGCCGAAACACTTTACCCCGTTATATAACACCTAAAAAACATAACTTTGTATATTAATGGAAGTTTCGTTAAGCTTATTTAACACATTAATCAGTATTATTCACCACATTTTTAGATAAGCTTTATTATTTTTGTTTTCAATAGAAAGATATAATTACCTTAAAAAAATTAACGCAATCAGTTATGCGAAATAAAAAAATAAAAAAAATAAGTTTTATTGCAGCTTTAATTGTTGCTGTTACTATAATCATCAGCGGTTTTACACGTGATCAAAAATTATTCCAGTTAAATAAAAATTTAGATATTTATTATTCTGTTATCCGTGAATTAAACTCGTTTTATGTAGATGGAATAAAACCTGAGAAATTAATAAAGACCAGCATTGACGATATGCTCTCAACTCTTGATCCTTATACAACTTATATTCCGGAATCTGAAATGGATAATTTTAAATTCATGACAGACGGAGAATATGCAGGTATAGGGGCTATAATAGGTAAACACGATAATAACATTATTATTTCTGAACCTTATGAAGGATTACCGGCACAAAAAGCAGGATTAAAAGCAGGTGACATTTTAAAGAAAATAGACGGAAAATCAACAGAGAATATGACTACAGAACAAGTCAGCAATTACTTAAAAGGTAAACCTGATGAAATTGTTCAGATAAAAATCCAAAGACCTGGAAATAAAAAACCTTTAAATTTTAAAATCACCAGAGAAAAAGTACAGTTAAACCCTGTTCCTTATGAAGGAATGCTAAAAAACAATACCGGATATATCTATCTTTCAAATTTTTGGAAAGGATGTGGTGATGAAGTGAAAAATATTGTAATCGATTTAAAAAAGCAGGGAGCTAAAAGGCTTATTCTGGATTTACGATCTAATCCGGGTGGACTACTTAATGAAGCTGTAAAAATTGTAAATATTTTTGTACCCAAAGGTAGTGAGGTAGTAAATACGCGTGGTAAAATGAAACAATGGAATAGTGATTATAAAGCCACTGAAAATCCTATTGATACTATCATGCCGTTAGCTGTACTTGTTAACAGAGGATCAGCATCAGCATCAGAAATAGTTTCGGGTTCTTTGCAGGATCAGGATCGTGCAGTCATAATAGGTTCCCGGACTTTTGGAAAAGGTCTGGTTCAAACAACCAGAGATCTCGGATATGAGTCTAAACTTAAGGTAACCACGGCAAAATATTATATCCCAAGCGGAAGATGCATTCAAGCATTAGATTATACTCACCGTAACGAAGACGGGAGTGTGGGTAATATACCCGATTCTCTTATCTCAGAATTTAAAACAGGGAAAGGCCGAATTGTATATGACGGAGGTGGTATAATTCCTGATATAAAAATGGAATCACTCACAATGAGTACACTCGGTATTAACTTGGATCAGAAATTTATGTGTTTTGATTTTGCCACACAATATGCCATTTCTCATAAATCTATTCCTTCTCCTGATGACTTTGAAATCACAGATGAAATTTATAATGAATTCAGAAATTTTTTGAAACAAAAAAATTTTTCATACAAGACAGTTTCTGAAGATGTTCTCGAAAAAATGGTAGAAATTGCAAAAAAAGAAAAACGATATAACAACGCCAAAAATGAATTCAGCCGGCTAAAAGAAAAAATCACTCCAAATCTTGATAAAGATCTGAATGAAAACAAGAACGAAATAAAAAAATTACTGACCAACGAAATAGTTTCACGTTATTATTATCAGAAAGGAGCTATAAAAGCTACACTAAAAAAAGATAAAACTGTAGATAAAGCACTGAATATTCTTTCTAATACTGATACCCTTTCTTCTGTATTTGCAAGTGGTACAATTATAAAAATGAAAAAGGAAATAAATTGAAATTGTAAAAGATCTGTTTCCAATTAAACTTTATTGTTTTTTTGTTATCTAATGTACATAAACAAAAAAATATTTAGAATGAAAATAAAATCATTCATTGGTTTAGTTAGAATAATTAGTTGTAATTAAAAGAGCCCGGAAAATCCGGGCTTTTTTAATTACAACTAAACCGGTAAAAATACCGGCAACAAATAAGCAATTATAGGTCTTTGTATCTATTTCCCACGTACCGCAGCAATACCGGGAAGAGTTTTACCTTCAAGATATTCCAGAAGTGCACCTCCGGCTGTAGAAATATATGAGACACCATCTGCAAGACCAAATTTATTAATACATGCAACAGAATCACCTCCGCCTATAAGAGAGAATGCTCCCTTTTTAGTAGCAGCAACAATTGCTTCAGCTACAGCATGTGAACCAACGGCAAATGTATCAAATTCAAATACTCCTACCGGACCGTTCCAAAGAATAGTTCCTGATGATTCAATTATTTCTTTTAATTTTTTGTTAGTTTCAGGACCTACATCAAGACCTTCCCATCCTGCAGGAATTTCATCAGACTTTACAATTTGAGTTTTTGCATCATTGGAAAAAGAATCAGCAGCGACTACATCTGTTGCGATAAATAATTTTACTCCTTTTTCTTTGGCTTTTTTCTGAATATCAATTGCGGTCTGCAAATAATCATCTTCACAAAGTGAATTTCCTACATTCCCTCCGTTAGCCTTTACAAAGGTATAGGTCATTCCTCCACCAAGAATTAAATTATCTACTTTATTTAATAAATTTTCGATAATTGTAATCTTGGATGAAACCTTTGATCCTCCCATAATAGCTGTAAACGGACGGGATGGTTTTAACATTACCTTATCAAGATTTATAACTTCTTTTTCTATAAGATATCCAAACATTTTATCATTAGGAAAGAATTTTGCAATAACAGACGTGGAAGCATGAGCACGATGAGCCGTTCCAAATGCATCATTAACCCAGCAATCTCCATTTTCTGAAAGTTCTTTGGCAAAAGATTCATCACCGGCTGTTTCTCCTTTATGAAAACGTAAATTTTCAAGTAAAAGAACTTCACCGGGTTTCAGAGCAACTGTCATTTTTTTTACTTCTTCTCCAATACAATCAGGAGCCAACTTTACAGGCTGTCCTAACAATTCACTAAGATGTTTTACAAGATGACACATTGAAGATGCTTTTTCAGGACCGTTTTTAGGACGTCCAAAATGTGACATTATCACAGGAGAACCACCGTCTTTAATTACTTTTTTAATAGTGGGGATAGCAGCTTTCATCCTGGTATCATCCGTAATTTCAAACTTCTCATTCACCGGGACATTAAAATCTACTCTTATAAGAGCTCTTTTCCCTGAAAAATCATACGTATCAATTGTTTGCATAATTATAATTTTTTTTTGTTCTGTTTTTATTTCTTTTTCAAAGATACAAAAATATTATCTTTAATAATTTCCCTTGTATTGAGAAATAAAAAAATGGTTTTTTTAAA
>JAENXA010000207.1 GCA_016649735.1 Prolixibacteraceae bacterium
AAATAAATAAACCAATCATTAAGTTAAATACAGCCAAAACTTTTAATGTAGAAGTCATTATATTGTATAACGCAACAATACCTTTAATTTGAGAAATTATGGATTATGTTTGATATATATTTATCTTTGTAATATATTAAGAAGAAATAAGTAAGTTTACAGTAAAGTCTATAATATTGTGTATTAAAAACAATGTTTAAATATCTGATATATAGTAACAAAAGGGAATAATAAAGATGGAAAAAAGTAGATTAATAATAAGAAATATTGGTGCTATAAAGGACGTTGAAATTAATCTAAATAAGATTAATGTTTTTATAGGCGAGCAAGGTAGCGGGAAAAGTACTATAGCTAAGATAATAAGTTATTTATCCTGGGTTGGAAAGGAAATAGCATTAGACTATGATTCTGAATATTTTCTTAAAGAAAATGTATTTTATGATAACTTTGTTAGTTTCCATAAAATGGAAGGGTATTTTATGGATAATTCATATATCGAATATGAAAATCCTGTAATGAAACTTAGTTATTTACATAGCGAAAAGATTCCTAAAATTCAGATCATTGATATTAAGAAGTATAAAGGCGTAAAGATTTCATATATACCTGCAGAAAGAAATATTGTAGCCTCTATTCCAAATTGGTTTGATGTTAAGTTGCCTGATAATAACATTAGAAGTTTTATGTCTGACTGGGAAGTTGCACGTAAAAAGAAAAATGCTAAAGAACCTATGAAGATAGGGTCTGAAATAAAATATTATTATGAGGATTCAGGTAAAAGAGATATAGTAAAGATTAATGAGGATGTTGCTCTTGATATGACTAATGTAGCTAGTGGTTACCAGTCATTAATCCCTATGTATGTTGTTTTTGATTATGTTGCCAAGAGTGTATATGAAGATGAGAAGGATAGCGTTGAACAAATTAATAAAAAGAAAGAGGCTCAGAATAAAATTCTTATGCATTATTTGACAAAATCTTTTGATGAACCATTTGAAAAAATTGTATCCAGAATAAATAAAGAATTTAAGAACATAAAAGATATTAAAGAAGATACAAAGGATAATACAAAATCCAAATATATTGATGCCCTTAATACAGCAGCAGTTTTATCAAAGCAAATTCTTAAAGTACAGTCTTCGCAATTAATAATAGAGGAGCCGGAACAAAATCTTTATCCTAATACACAAAAAAAAGTAATTTATGAGTTTCTTAAAATAATTAAAAATTCTAAAAAAGAGATATCTCTGACTATAACAACACATAGTCCTTATGTACTCTATGCTTTAAATAATTGCATATTAGGTGGAAATGTTAAAGATAAATACAAAGGAGAGAATCTGCCCTCTCAGGAATCATGGATAGATCCTGATTCTGTTTCTGTATGGCAAATAAATAAAGGAGAAGTTTCGTGTATACAAAATAAGGAGTTTCATACCATCGGTAAACAATATTTCAATGACATTATGAACGAGATAATGGATGAATATCAGAAAATACTTAAAGATCTTTAGCCTATGAAGGATAAGATATTACAAGTTGTAGGAAGTGCTGACAAATCACATAATTTTGTTACTACCGATAAAAAGGAATTTTTGATTGTAGATTGGACCAATTATTATAAAAAAGTTCATAAAAAAGGTGATATAAAATTACATGAAAAGTTACCTGTTACAGATCCAGAAGGAAAAGAAATGTCAGGTGTGTATTTTTCAAATGAAAATAATGTTAAAATAACCGCAGATTTATTTGGAGATAATGCTCTTAAAGATGGGAAAAAGCATTCTTCTCAATGCGAAACTATTATGTATCCGGATAGATATAAAGAAGATTATTGGATACTTCTTATTGAAACGAAGTATTGTGAAAATTTAGAAACTGCGATAAATTTAGAATATGAGAATCCTTATCCCAATAAAATGATTTCTCAAATTATAGCTACAGCTTCTTATTTTCGAAATAAAGGTGTAATAAATAAAAATAAACTTGTTCATGGTTTAGGTTCTTTCCCGAATTTTTTAGAAAATACTTTCGGGGGATTTCTTAGAACGAATTTTAGTACCGATATGCTGATAATGAAGAAAGAAAATAATATTCTTTTTAATTTTGCTAATCGAGTAAAAGTAAATAGCGAAGTAGATATAATTATTTGATGAAAATATGTTTTGTTAATCGCTAGATATTCCGGTGATGCTGGGTCACCTTTAGTTTTGATTTTCTTATAACAGCGATATTAATATTTTTTTCTTAAACTTTCACCTTTTTTATGAATAGCTTTCCATAAAAATGGTTATGATAACAATATAATTATGTAAAGTGTGCTACGCATTCTCCGTTCAACTTCTTTATAACAAATTTTTCACTATATAGACTTTCCATAATCACTTTCCATAACTTTACTGTTGTATATTACAAAAATAACATTAAAAATAAAAGTTATGGAAATCCAAAAAGTAATTGAACGTGCCAACCAATTGCTTACAGAGGCTCGGTATACGAATTCCCGGATCTACACCTATAACTGGTTGTGGAAGAAAGGAATTCTTGCGTACATGGATGCCAAAAGTTTGGTTGACTTCAACGAGAAGGTGGACAAGGAATGTATGTTTACCTTCCATGACGGAGGTACAGTTTTGTTTTATTATTTACATGCGTTTATATTTTGTTTTAAATGATAATAGAATTGCGATTTTCTATATCCATCAGGGTATTTATTAATATACTCCTCCCATAAAAGATATTTCGTTACATGAGGGCGTTGAATTTCTTTTTTAAAATAAGGAAGTTCATTTAGAAAATCTTTATGTCTTGTATCGGTATAGGCTGGCGTTCCTGAATTAAATATTTTTTCCAGCTCCGGATCTTCTAATTTTAAAAGCTCTTCCAGACTTTTATTACTTTCTATAAAGGTGTTAACATATTTATTAACAGTATCTTTATTTAAACCAATTAGTCTTGCAATTTCTCTGTTATAGTGCCTACTATC
>JAENXA010000267.1 GCA_016649735.1 Prolixibacteraceae bacterium
AGTAATCTTTTTTCTTATCTGTTCAACTGCCGGGATTATTCCTCCTGCAACTTCAATATGGTTGTCTTTGATCATGACCATGTCAAAAAGTCCTATTCTGTGGTTGTTTGCTCCTCCTGTTTTTACTGAATATTTGTCAAGAAGACGAAAACCCGGTAATGTTTTACGTGTATCTAAGATAATACATTTATAATTCGCTACGGCTTTGACGCAATTGGCAGACTGGGTGGCTATACCACACATACGCTGAAGAAAATTCAGTGCTGTTCTTTCTCCTGTGAGAATTGTACGGTATCCTGCTTCAAATTTGACTATTATGGTTCCTTTTTTAACAAATATTCCATCTTTTACTTCCGGTTCCCATAACAAGGTGTCATCTAATTTTTTGAAGACCATCTCTGCGACTTCCAGACCGGCAATTACTCCGTCTGATTTTGCAATCATATATGCTTTTTTACGCATTGCTGATGGTATCAGATTGTCGGTTGTAATATCACCTGATCCAACATCTTCACTTAAGGCAAGATTAATCAGCTTGTCTGCAGCTTCTGTTTCTTTTTTATTTATCATGGTAAATTATGTTCTGTGTTCATCCTATATGTGACTGGTTTTTATTTCTTTTTAATAGAACCATCACCGAATGAGATTCCCATTTCTTTTGCTTTTAAGATCATGGGCAGGTTTTTGTCTACATTTCTTGTTTTGTTTTTTACCTCTGATAAAGGTATGGTAATTAGTTCATTATTTTTTATGGCTACCATTTTCCCGAAATTACCTTCAGCAACACATTGTGCTGCATATGAGCCGTAACGTGTGGCAAGAATTCTATCCATAGGAGATGGACTCCCGCCTCTTTGTACATATCCAAGTACTGTCTCACGTGTTTCTTTTCCTGTGTAGATTTGAATTGCACCTGCTATATAGCGGGCTGCTGATTCCTCTTCCGGATGATTGATTCCTTCTGCTGCGACTATTATTGAGTATGGTTTGTTGTTTTTATACCGGTCTTCTATACATTGACATATTGAACGTATGTCGTATTTTATTTCAGGAATTAAAATGATGTCTCCTCCTCCGGCAAGTCCTGCATATAATGCAATCCATCCTGCGTGGTGTCCCATTACCTCAATTATCATTACACGATGATGTGAATTCGCTGTTGTATGCAGACGGTCAATTGCTTCCGTGGCGATTAGAAGTGCAGAATCAAATCCAAAAGTAACATCTGTTCCCCATACATCATTGTCAATGGTTTTTGGAATGCCAACAATGTTTAGCCCTTCCTGTGATAATTTGTTCGCCGTGTCCATTGTTCCGTTTCCTCCAATGCAAACAAGTGCATCCAACCCAAGTTCGTGGTAGTTCCGTTTTATCTGTTCAGGTTTTTCATTATTCCCATCTTTTTTTGAATATCTATAGGGTTTTTCCCTTGATGTTCCCAGAATTGTTCCTCCCAGTGTCAGTATTCCTGAAAGAGCAGACTCTTTTAATGGGATGTAGTCCTTTTCTATTAATCCGGTAAAACCTGCATTAAAACCTATGACTTCCATGCCATATTCAATAATTGCTGTTTTCCCTATGCCGCGAATGGCTGCGTTTAAACCGGGGCAATCGCCCCCTGCTGTCAGAATTCCTACTTTTTTGGGTTTAGTCATTTGTAAAGTGCTATTTTTTTATTTTTCGACTGAATAAAAATACTAACGGGAAATTAAGAAAATCCTGTCTATTTTATAATAAGTATATTAATAAAATTGTTTAAGATGAATAATATTTAATATATTTTATTTAAAATAGGTTAATATTTTTATTTTTCTATCTGTCTGGTATTTTTTTGGCTTGTTTTTTGTCGGGATATCTCCGCAGGAATTTATATGTTTAATCAGTCGGG
>JAENXA010000219.1 GCA_016649735.1 Prolixibacteraceae bacterium
CTTTTACTCAAACATATTCTTCATCTTCTTAAAGAAATTTCTATCACTACTTTCAGGACCTACCTTAAAATTAGGAGACTCCTGAAGTTTTTCCAGCATATTTTTTTCATCAGAAGACACCTTCTTTGGTACCCATGCGTGAACCCTTACAAGCAGATCACCTTTGCCATATCCGTTAACATCAGGCAACCCCTTGCCTCTTAAACGAAGAATTTTTTCAGGCTCTGTTCCGGCTTCAATTTTCACCTTTACCTTACTCTCAACAGTTGGTATTTCAACAGTTGTACCTAAAATAAAATCAGGTAAATTAACAAATATATTATATATTAAATTATTGCCATCTCTAATCAGCTGAGGATCATCCTCCTCTTTGATAACAACAAGCAAATCCCCGTTAATTCCACTATGTCTGCCTGCATTTCCTTTTCCTGCCACATTAAGCTGCATACCTTCTGCCACTCCGGCAGGAATTTTTATAGTAACAATCTCCTCGCCCCTAATTACTCCCTCGCCATTACAAATTGGACATTTATTCTTTATAACAGTTCCTTCGCCACCACAAGTAGGACATACAGATGCCGTCTGCATTCTTCCAAGCAAAGTATTTGTAACCCTCAGAACTCTGCCACTTCCGTGACAAGTAGGGCACTGAGAATTTCTGGCTCCGCCTTTTGCCCCGGAACCATTACATGCATTACAGCTGATATATTTTTTTAATTTCAGCTTTTTTTCAACCCCGTTGGCAATATCCTTTAGAGAAAGAGTAACCTTAACACGAAGATCAGATCCTCTGTGAACACGTTTACCCTGATTTCCTGAAGAAGATTCTCCAAAACCTCCGAAATTACTAAATCCGCCGCCGCCGCCGCCGCCGCCGAATACATCTCCAAACATAGAGAATATATCATCCATAGACATATTCTGTCCGCTGAATCCTCCGCCGGCACCACCGGCACCGCCACCGCCACCGTTTAATCCTGCCTCTCCATACTGGTCGTAGCGTTGTTTTTTTTCAGGGTTACTAAGTACCTGATAAGCTTCGGCTGCCTCTTTAAATTTTTCTTCTGCTTCCTTGTTTCCCGAATTACGGTCAGGATGATACTTAAGGGCTTTTTGTCTGTAAGCCTTTTTTATTTCAACATCACCGGCAGATTTAGAAACTCCCAGAACTTCGTAATAATCTCTTTTTTCCATTCAATAGTATAGTGTTAAAATCACTCTCCGATAATTACTTTTGCAAAACGAATTACCTTATCGTTTAATAAATAACCTTTTTGAATTACATCAATAACCTTACCTTTTAAATCCTCACTTTGTGCAGGAATTTTGGTAATTGCTTCATGATGATCAGTATCAAAAACTTTTCCTTTAGCTTCAATTTCCTTAATACCATTCTGATTAAGAAAATCCTCAAACTTTTTGAGAATAAGAATAACCCCCTGTTTAACGGGATCATCTTCTGCTTTTGAAATTGAAGCAAGAGCACGTTCAAAGTCATCAATTACAGGAATAAGGCTTATCAAAACAGATTCACCTCCACCTTTAATTAATTCCATTTTCTCCTTCAGCGTTCTTTTGCGATAATTGTCAAATTCAGCCTGCAAACGAAGATGTTTATCCTGCATATCTGCAATTGTTAATTGCATTTTTTCTATATTCTCCTGATATTTAGCTTTATCCGATTTTTTCTTCTTTTTCTTCGGTTTTTCCTTGTCCTCTTGTTCTTTAACTTTTTTCTCTTCTGCCATTTGAATTCTAATTTATTACTGTCATCACTACACAAAAAATTTGCCAACAGGATAAGATACGACAATATGACATATCTTTGCCGTATTTACCCTGTATAAGGTAAAATTTATAGAATCATGTACGCTGCAAAACTAATTTTTTCCTTTAACCGTATTTTTCTTTTCAGATAGTTTCAAAAGATACTGACCATACTGATTTTTTTTCATAGGCTCAGCAATTTCCTTTAGTTTTTCACTGTTTATCCACCCTTTTATAAAAGCAATTTCTTCGAGACAGGCAATCTTTAAACCCTGTCTTTTTTCAATAACCTCAACAAAAGTAGAAGCTGCCGACAAAGAGTCGTGAGTACCTGTATCCAGCCAGGCAAAACCACGTCCCAGCAGCTGAACCTTCAATTCCTTATCCTTCAAAAACCTCTGGTTTACAGAAGTAATCTCAAGTTCTCCACGTTCCGAAGGTTTTATTTTCTTTGCCACATCTACAACCTTGTTAGGATAGAAATAAAGACCAACTACTGCATAATTTGATTTAGGATTTTTTGGTTTCTCTTCAATACTTAAACAATTGCCATCCTTGTCAAACTCAGCCACACCATAACGCTCGGGATCGTTAACATAATATCCGAACACAGAAGCCTTATTCTCATCAGCATTTTTTACAGCTTTATTAAGCATACTGCCAAAACTCTGTCCGTAAAAAATATTATCACCTAAAATAAGGCATACACTCTCATTTCCAATAAATTTTTCACCAATCAGAAATGCCTGTGCCAATCCATCAGGAGAAGGCTGCTCTTTATAATAAAACCTTACGCCAAAATCACTTCCGTCTCCAAGCAATCTGCGAAAACCCGGAAGATCATCAGGAGTGGAAATAATTAAAATATCCCTTATTCCCGATAACATAAGTACCGAAATGGGATAATAAATCATAGGTTTATCATAAATAGGGAGAAGCTGTTTACTAACTCCTCTTGTAATAGGATAGAGACGAGTCCCTGATCCGCCGGCAAGAACAATACCTTTCATAACTATATATTTTAAACCTTAAAATCAAC
>JAENXA010000218.1 GCA_016649735.1 Prolixibacteraceae bacterium
AATGTGACAGATTCCATTTTATAATCGGATTCAGACCAGCATTGAATACCCCCGTCTAAGAGAAACATATATTTGTTTCCTTTAGAAAAAGCTATTCCCAGACCGTATTCCTTTGGAATAGTAAAATTATCATTATTAGATATCTCATTATCATTATTAGATATTTCTCCGTTTGTATTAATTTCAGAATCGGTAGCCAGATGTTGCTTTGGAGTATAAATAGCTCCTATTGTCAGAGACTGATCCTTTTTAAGGTTAATTTTATATTGCATACCAAATTCCCATAAGAAATTTTTATACTCATTTGTAATTTCGCTGCTTACGGAAAGGCTTGATATGCCGGATAAATCATGATACTGGATTTGTTTTAGCTTTCCAAACAGAAAAGAATTTTCTACACCCAGATAAAGATTCTTCAGAGGATTTACCGAAAAAGTCATATATATACGGTTAATATTTCCTGAACCACTTATTTTTAAAGGATATTGTACAGTAGATCCTTCAATATAAGTATTAGTTTGTATGTTATATCCTGCAGTACTGTATGGATTTATACCGAATCCCATTCCCAGCCATTTTTTAGGTCTAAATCCTATAGCAATATAACTTAAATTAACATCATGATTATGAGATATATCTGACTTTGTTTCGAATTTTGAACGCTTTGATTCGACACCTATATTAGTTAAAAAACGAAGACTGTCTATATTACAATAAGAAGCAGGATTAAGGATGTTCAAAAATTGAGAATTAGAAACTCCAAGACCCGCATCACCCATAGCACTGCTTACAGTATTTGTCTGTGATTGTAATTCTCCCAGTCCGTACATAGAATAAGGATTACTTGTGAAATTCTGTGCTTTTGATGAATAAGACCATAAAAGCATAAAAATGAGGAGGTATGGTGTATATAGAAGTCTTCTATTCATTATCATATTTTAAGTAAAAAAGATTTAATTTTGGAGTATATTCTTTATTATCGTGACCTTTAAAAATAACTATATCACTTTCTTTCTGCAGGGTACTCATAGGGAATGTCAGTAGTAGTCCGTCACTTGTATTATATGTGTCATGCGCAAGTTCACTTGACATCCAGGATGTAATATCAGCTACATAATAACTACCTTCATTATATTCTTGATTGGAGATCAGTGTAGCAGTTATACTTGAAGAAGTATTTAAAGTGTTGTTTGTACCGGTCGGATATAAAGTAAGAGTTGAAGGCAATTTTTTATAATCTATACCGGATGCTATGTATTCAGGTATATATAATATAAGCTGAGCCTTAAAAAGAGACATATACTCAAAGAAAGATCTGCCCATAGTAGGGAAATCAATACGGGTAACAATTCCTGAACTTCCCTGAATATAAGATAAAGTATCTGTTAGATTTGAAGATATTTCAGTTTTTTGCTCTGAGAGACTATCAAATGATGTTCCTGATCTATCTGCTATAGCCTGATTATAACTTATCCCCGAAAAAAATTCATATTTTCTTTCATTTTTTACCAAACCTAAACGGTGAGTATAAAGTTTCAGTCGTATGCTATCCTGTGTAAAACCGAGAATTGCCTTGCTGTTTTCTGAATTTGTTTTCAGAACAAAACCTTTCATGTATTTCATGAAATTATCATTGCTTTCCAAAACAGTGGAGTTTTCTGATGCCATTTGAATAATTTCTTTTCCAATAGTGTCATTAATTCTAAATTCCAGAGTATCATTCTGAACCGGTTTGGGAACCTTAACAGTAATATTTCCCAAGGGAGTGGTGGGGTCATAGGGAAAGGAAGTTGTATTATAAAGATAGTCAGATGATCCGTCATCTATATAATCAAGTTCCTTAGTCAGATGGTAAAGGCTCATTTCAAATGGCTGAATAGTATCACCGGCATAATAATGAGAATAAGTCATTCTTACTGTTAATGAATCAAAAATATCTGTTTCGTCATTATATCTAATATTGTTGATTCCTGAAGCTTCCTTTACATTAAAATAATGAAGCATCTCCAGTGATCCGGTATGCTTATTATAATATTTTCCTATCATAGCTTCATCAACATCAGAGGTAGGAATCGAATCCAGTTTAACTGTAGAAAGATTTACTGAGAAAGTATCTACTAAAAGAACAGTTGATTTTAATTGCACTAAACTTGATCCTATGTCTAAATCATCACTACCTGAGCTACAAGAAGTAATCATCCATTCTGAAACTATTAGAATAACTCCTATTAGGTAAATTATTTTTTTCATATTAAATTAAAAATCTATAATTATTTTAATGATTTTGTATAATTCTTTTTAAAACACCAAAGTTAATAAAGAAAAAGGTCAGAAATAAAAACACAAAGCAATTATTTACTGTAATGTTATAAAAGGAATATGGACAAACAGATATCTTTATATTATAAATAAATAATATTTATCTACTAAAGTATTATAAATAGCAATATTAAATTAAATTTTGTTAAAAAAAACAAATTTATTTAACATTAAAATGTTTTTTCCTGAATTATAGGTAGTCTAATCCTAAATTCTTTGATGTTTTAGATTTGTATTTGTAAATATAAATTTTATATCTTTGTCAATCATTTTTTTGAAATTGTTCCCGTATATTTAAGGTTCATTTATAAAATAGTATAGAAATAAAGTTAGTTGTTGTAAAATCAATTTAAAATAAAACGATGTTGATAAAAAGATTATTTAATCCTCACAATTATATTCATTTATTAAAATATATGTGTGTTGGAGTATTATTGTTAAATTTAGTTGCATGTGGAAGTAGTAGTAATGATTTGATAGGTAACTGGGTTTCA
>JAENXA010000027.1 GCA_016649735.1 Prolixibacteraceae bacterium
AAGTAAACTCCTTGATTTTAAAATATAGCAAGCCTTGTTCTCAATGATTTATTTGATCAATTGGTAATAAAGAAGAACTGAAAATAAAATTAAGATTAAGATAAATAGGATTAGGATAAAGATAATATAAAATGACATCACCATTTAATAATGTAAAAAAGGTATACTTTTTAGGAATTGGAGGAATAGGTATGAGTGCTCTGGCGCGATATTTTAATCATGAAGGATTACCCGTATCAGGATATGATCGTGTTGAGTCTGTTCTGACCCGTAAACTTACGGAAGAAGGAATCAGTATACATTATAATGATTGTCCTGAATCTCTTAAACAATTAAATAAAGATCAGACATTAGTAGTATATACACCGGCAATACCTAAAGATTTAAAAGAAAGAATATATTTAGAAAAGGACGGATTTATTCTTAAAAAACGTTCCGAAGTACTTGGCATGATTAGTGAAAAATTAAAAACATGTGCTGTTTCAGGAACTCACGGGAAAACCACTGTTTCAACAATGCTGGCGCATATATTTAAAAATTCAGAAATAGACTGTACGGCATTTTTAGGAGGAGTATCAAAGAATTACGGCACAAATTTTTTGACATCCTCAACCAGTGAATGGATGGTAGTCGAGGCTGATGAATTTGACCGTTCATTTTTGCACCTTTCACCTGAGATAGCCGTAGTTACAGCTATGGATGCCGATCATCTTGATATATACGGAACAAAAAGTGCGCTTATAGACGCCTTTAACCAATTTTTGTCACAGGTAAAACCAGGAGGGAAAATGATTGTTAAGAAAGGGTTGTCTGTTCGTGAATCGTCATGTAAGCAAGGTACTTTATATAGTTATGCACTTGAAGATAATGACGCTGATTTTTATGCTGAAAATATTATTCTGCAAAAAGAATCTTATTGTTTCGATCTTGTATATCCTGGTGGAAAAATAAAAGGAATACATTTAAATTATCCAGGATTAATATATGTTGAAGATGCAGTAGCTGCTTCAGCCATGGCTTTGATGTCCGGAATAAAAGAATCTTCAATTGTAAGTGCGCTGGAAACATATAAAGGAGTTAACAGACGTTTTGATATACGGCTTCATAATTCAGATTATATTTTAATTGATGATTATGCACATCATCCGGGAGAAATTAAGGCTACTGTTTATTCAGTACGCAAAATGTATCCCGGAAAGAGAATCACCGGAATATTTCAGCCACATTTATATAGTCGTACCGCAGATTTTGCCGAAGGATTTGCCGAAGAGCTTAGCAAACTTGACGAAGTAATATTACTTGATATATATCCGGCACGTGAAAAACCTATTCCGGGAGTCAGTTCAAGAATTATATATGACAGACTCACCTGTAAAGAAAAAACACTTATTAAAAAAGAAGAACTTTTAAAGACGGTAGAAAATCTTAAGTCTGGAATAATACTTATGATGGGTGCAGGAAATATAGATCTGCTGGTAGAACCGGTAAAAAAAATATTATGTAGTAAAAAGAATGATTAAATTTCTAAAAATAGGGTTAATATTGATAATCATGACCTTAATGATTATTTCGGCAGTTTTTTCTTATAAAAAACTATCGGATATAAAATGTCAGGAAGTAAAAGTTGTGATGGAAGACGGTTCTTATCGTTTTGTAAATGAAAATAATATTAGGGAGCAGATAATGAATATAGATTCTCTGATACTTAAAAAAAATATGAGACAAATCAATACAGAAACTATAGAAACAGCACTTGAAAAAATATGTGTTATAGAAAATGCTGAAGTCTATGACGATATTTTCGGATGTCCATGGAAATTTCAGGGAAGACTCATAGTCAGCGTTCTTCAAAGAACTCCTGTTTTCAGAGTAGTTAGTGAATCAGGAAGTTTTTATGTGGATTCTTTAGGAAAAAAAATAGGAATGGCGCCAGAAAGAGCTGAAAAAATGATAGTCGTAACAGGTTTTATGAAAAACAGGGCAGATATTGAAAAAATGCTTCCATTTATTAAGTATATTAACGGAGATGATTTCTGGAAGTCTCAGATACAACAAATAAATCGTTCAGAAAACGGAGAAATAAAAATAATACCTCTGATAGGTAATCAGATAATAGAATTTGGAGATGTTGAAAATTACAGGGAAAAACTGAGAAACCTTAAAGCACTTTATGAGCAGGGGTTTTCAAAAACCGGATGGCAGAAATACAGTAAGATTAATTTGAAATTTAAGGATCAGATTGTTTGTACTAAAAGATAAAATTATGAAAAGGGGCAATAAAATAGTAGCGGCAATTGATGTGGGCACTACAAAAATTGTAGCAGTTGCCGGGGAAAAAAGAGAAGATGGAACCATTGAAATACTTGGCTATGGTAAAGCTTGTGCCCGTGGAATAAAAAGGGGTGTAGTTTTTAATATAAGAGAAGCCGGGGAATCAGTGAGGGAGGCGGTGGATCAGGTTGAAAAAACCGTCGGGAAAAAGATTAATGAAGTATATGTAAATGTAATTGGACGGGAACTAAAAACGATTACAAAAAAAACTCAAAAACATTTTGATGAAGATCGTCTTATTACAAAAGAAGATATAAAAGAACTTTATTGTCAGATAAAAGAAACAACTATTCCTAAGGGATATAAAGTTTATCATATAGAGCCACAGCTATATCAGATTGGTGATGAAACAGGAATATCAGATCCTGTTGACAGTACAGGGAAAGATATTCAGGTAGAATATAAATTACTGGCAGCCCCTGAAATTTATGAGAAAAATTTAAAACTTTGTCTTGATTATGCAGGACTGAAAGTTCGAAAAATAATAGTAGATACTCTTGCGTCTTCCGAATTATTGATTTCTGATGATGAAAAGGAAGCAGGAGTAGCATTGCTGGATATTGGAGGTGGAACTACAAAGATAGCCGTATATAATGAAGGAGTACTTGTTTATTCATCACTGATCCCTTTTGGGGGTAATGTAGTAACAAGAGACATTAAGTTAGGATGCTCTATTTTACTTCGTCAGGCTGAAGCACTTAAAGTACAGTTTGGCCGTGCACTGGGTGAGTTTGCTCCTGAAAATGGAGTAGTAACTGTTCCAGGAATTTCAGGATGGGAGCCTAAGGAAATTTCATTTAAAAGTCTGGCAATGATTATTCAGGCCAGAATGGAAGAAATTGTAGAGGGTGTTTTCTCTTATATGAAAAAATCGGGTTATATTGAAAAAATGGGTGCAGGGATTATTATTACAGGAGGAGGATCCCTTTTAAAAGATGTAGGGCAACTTATACAATTTCATACAGGTCTGGATGTCAAAAAAGGAATTCCCATTATGAAACTTAATAAAAAATGGGAAAAGCTTGAGGATCCCCGTAATACGACTGTTTTGGGACTTCTTGAAATTATTCTGAATGAAGAATCACCGGTTAAAAGACAGGAAAAGAAAAAAGTTACTGCAAAGAAATCATCTCCTGGAATATTAACACATGTTAGGGATCAGGTGACACAGCAGGTTCTTACATTTTTTTCGGATGGTAATGATACTGAAATAAATTAAAATCCTTCTTATGAGTGAAATTGTAAATTTTGATTTTGATTCTAAGGAGACTTCTATCATAAAGGTAGCAGGTGTAGGTGGTGCAGGTTGTAATGCTGTTAATCACATGTTTAGTGAAGGCATCCAGGGAGTTACTTTTCTTCAGTGCAATACAGATGCACAGGTACTGAAAACCAGCCCCGTGCCTTTGAAAGTTCAGCTTGGAGTTACCCTGACAGGAGGGAGAGGAGCGGGGAATCAACCTGAACAGGGAGAACAGGCAGCAATTGAGAATCTTGAAGATCTTCGAAAAATTTTAGAAGGAACAACAAAGATGCTTTTTATTACTGCCGGAATGGGAGGCGGAACAGGTACCGGAGCAGCACCTGTTATAGCTAAATTGTCAAAAGAACTCGGTATACTTACCATTGCTGTAGTTACAATTCCTTCGCCTTCAGAAGGGAAACGCCGGTTTAACCAGGCTCTTGCAGGTGTGGAGAAAATGAAGGAATATATAGATAGTCTTTTGGTTATAAATAATGAAAAGCTACATAAAATATATGGTAATCTTCCTGCCTCACAGGCATTTAAAAAGGCAGATGATATTATAGGTACAGCAGTAAAAGGCGTTTCTGAAATCATTACTCTTCACGGAAACATAAATATTGACTTTGCTGATGTACAGACAGTAATGTCAGGCAGTCATGTATTTATAATGGGAACCGGAATAGCCGAAGGTGAAAACAGAGCTATGGAAGCTGTTACTGAGGCACTCGAATATCCTTTGCTTGACAGCAGTGATATTTTAGGAGCCAAAGATATTCTTCTGAATATTATTTCTGGTGATGATGAAGTAAAAATGGGAGAAATCGGAGATATTATAGAACGTCTTCAGGATAAGGCCGGGCAGGAGGCCAATATAATATGGGGAAATGGTATTGACAAATTGCTTGGAGATAAAATTCGTGTAACTATAATTGTTACCCGTTTCGAAAAAAATACCAATCATCTTTTACAGGGGAAAGTGAAATCTAAAAAATTTGAACTGGAATCTGAATATGATGGTATGAATATAAATCTTGAAGAGGAAGAAGGGGAGGAAGATAATCCCAATTCAGTTATATATAATGAGAAAATCACCGATATAAAGAAAGAGAAGCAAAATAAAAAAGAGAAAAGGGAACCTGATCAAGAATCCGAAAAGGAATCAGAGGATATAGAAAACTGGTTCCAAAGACAATTTAACCGTATGTTTGACGATTAGGAAGAAAGTATGTAATGTAAACAAAATAAAAAACAGATATGGCAGGTGAGATTATGAATTTTGATATGGAAAGGGCAACCGGTTCCATAATACAGGTTATAGGTGTTGGCGGAGGTGGTGGAAATGCTGTTAATCATATGCATTCTCAGGGGATTAAGGATGTGGATTTCTTAATTTGTAATACTGATGCCCAGGCCTTATATGATAGTCCCATCCGAGTTAAGGTACAGCTGGGAGCGTCCCTGACCGAAGGAAGGGGAGCCGGGAATAAACCGGAGGTGGGAAAAAAAGCAGCACTTGAAAACATAGAAGATGTAAAAAAGGCCATAGATCCGAATACTAAAATGGTATTTATTACGGCCGGAATGGGCGGAGGGACCGGAACAGGAGCAGCTCCAATAATTGCTGAAGCCTGTAAGGAAATGAATATTCTAACCGTCGGGATAGTAACTATTCCATTTAGAAATGAAGGAAGAAAAAGGATCCGTCAGGCAATACAAGGTATACATGAAATGGAAGGTCATGTAGATTCATTGTTAATTATTAATAATGAACGTATACGTGAAATGTATGGTGATTTTAAAATATCCCAGGCATTTGCTATGGCCGATAATATATTAACTACAGCAGCTAAGGGAATAGCTGAAATAATTACTGTACCAGGTTATATAAATGTTGATTTTGCTGACGTAGAAACAGTTATGAGAAAAAGCGGGGTATCTCTGATGGGATCGGCTTGTGCTGAAGGAGAAAATAGAGCTGTTAATGCAGTAGAACAGGCTATGGATTCCCCGTTATTAAATAATAATGATATCCGTGGGGCAAAAAATATTCTATTAAATATTACTTCCGGGGAGGATGAAGTAACCATGGATGAAATAGGACAAATAACAGAATATGTTCAGGATAAAGCAGGAAATGGAGCAGATTTAATCTGGGGTAATGGAACTGATGAAAAGTTGGGTAAAAAGATATCTGTTACATTAATAGTTACCGGATATAGTGACAGCGTAATCCCTGAAATGAACGTTTCCCGTAAGAAAGAAAAAGTTTATCATACCCTTGGAGAAGAAAAATCGGAAATACAAAAAAAAGAACCGGTAATTCTTAATGAAGAAGAATTGATTGTAAAAGAACATACGCATAATGAACAGGAAAATCAAAGAACAATAGAATTTGAAATTAATGATCCTCCTGTTGATGAGTTTGATGAACTATACGGAAGTCCGGCAAAAAAAGAAGTAAATGAAAATATATCAGTAAAGCAGGATTTTTCAGGTCTTGACGAAAACGAAGTTGATGAATTAGAAAATGTCCCGGCTTATAGACGAAAAAAAATAAATATATCCTTAAAAGATAAAAATAATAAAAAGGAACAAAAAACTTCAAAATATTTTTTATCTAAGGATGAAGAGAACAAGACAATACTGAGAGAGAATAACTCTTATCTGGATGATAATGTTGATTAGAATAACAGAAGATAAAATTTTAATAATATGAAACTTTTTGAACAAATAAGTAAGGATTTAATGGCAGCCATGAAATCCCGTGATAAGAAAAGATTGCAGGCAATAAGAAATATAAAAAAGGCCTTAATCGAAGAAAAGTCAGCTAAAGGATCAAGTCCTGAACTTGAAGATACAGAAGTTATAAGTGTAATACAGAAACTTGCAAAACAGGGTAAAGACTCAGCTGCTATTTACAAAGATCAGAAACGTGATGATCTTGCACAGGAAGAAATGGATCAGGTAGTAGTATTGGAGGAATATCTTCCCAAACAAATGAATGACAGTGAGCTGACAGAAGCAGTAAAAGAAATAATTAGTGCACTTGGAGCCTCCGGAATGAAAGATATGGGAAAAGTAATGGGTATCGCTTCAAAAAAACTGGCAGGAAAAGCAAATGGCAAAGACCTGGCTGCAAAAGTCAGAGCTGTTCTTTCTTAAATAGACTTATTGTTTAACAGACAAGATTCTTCCTGTCTGTTTAATATTATAATAATAATTGTAAATTATTGAATATTAGGTATATGATAATGGGAATGACCTGCTATTTCATGTTTTATTTATATAAACTTATCATTAATATAATGTTTAGGTAATTTTATTTTTTGTTTTTAATGTTTCCTTTACAAAAAATATTATTATATGTTGATTGATGCTCATTCCCATATCTTTTCAGAAGATTTCAGAGACGACAGAGAAGAGGTTCTTAACAGAGCTATTGAAAATGATATACGAAAAATTGTACTTCCGAATATTGATAGCTCTACTGTAAAAATGATGCTTGATCTGACAGATCAGTATCCTCAGATTTGTTTCCCTCTTATGGGATTGCATCCAACTTCAGTAAAAGAAGATTACGAAGAAGAGCTTGAACTTGTTGAATACTGGATCAAAAAAAGAAAATTTTACGGAATCGGAGAAGTTGGAATTGATCTACACTGGGACAGAACTTTTATTAATGAACAACGCGATGCATTGAGGCGACAGGTAATTCTGGCCAAAAAATATGATTTGCCACTCGTAATTCACACAAGAGATGCATTCGATGAAACATATAAAATTCTTGAAGAAGAAAAATCACCTGAATTAAGAGGCGTTTTCCATAGTTTTGACGGAACATTAGAAGAAGCTCAAAAAGTAATAAATCTGGGATTTGCAATAGGTGTAAACGGTCGTATTACCTATAAGAAGAATTCAATGCTGTCTGTCATCCCTAAAATTGATCCTAAAAATATACTTCTTGAAACTGATGCCCCTTATCTTGCTCCTGTTCCGTTCAGAGGCAAACGAAATGAAAGTTCATATATTATTTATATAGCACAGAAACTAGCCGATTTATATAGTCTTTCTGTATGTGAAATTGCAGGAATTACCACCGAAAATGCTGAGAAACTTTTTAAGATATAGATAAAATATATGGCGTTTACTCTTATGTTTTAGTATATTGTTAATATTTATTTTGATAATTATAGGTTATAATTAATGGTCCGTTATTCCCTGTTAAATTTGATTCTATTTTTGAAGAAGTTCCTGAATTAAATAAGCTACATTATAATTTGCATTTTATATCTTTTGCTAATCCTCTTGATTCTTCGGATATGTCTTTCAAAGCATGGACAAAACTGGCAAAATTTGAGTGAAGAAGAAGTAAAAAATCATTTAAATAAAAATTTAAGTGGTGAAATAAGCAAATAACTATTTTTTTTTCATATTTTTTTTTTAATTTGCAGTCCGAAATTTTAAGAGAGAAGAGAGAAGAATAGAACGGAGAGATGCAAGAGTGGTTTAATTGGCACGCCTGGAAAGCGTGTGTACTTCAAAAGGGTACCGAGGGTTCGAATCCCTCTCTCTCCGCAGTAGCGAAGTAATATTTTGAATATAAGCTATTTAATACAATTTAATAATTAAAATGGAATAGAGTTACTAATTAAAAATTAAAAACCAATGATGAAAAAGTTATTTATGCTTATAGCAGTTATGGGTATGCTTACATTAGGTATATCCAATAATGCTGTTGCTCAGGATCAGACAGAAGCGACTACAGAAAAAGTAGATAGTGCAGCAGTTGATACTCCTGCTGTTCCTGTTGATGTAGAGGAAAACACTGCTGCAAAAGCAGAAAAGGGACAATCTTTGCACAGTGCTATTAAACAAAAGTTTATTGAAGGTGGTCCTGGATTTATGACTGCTATTCTTTTATGTTTAATTTTAGGTCTCGCTTTCTCACTGGAACGTATTATTTATTTGAATCTTGCTACTACAAATAACAAGAAATTACTTTCTAAGGTAGAAGAAGCTCTTAAAAGCGGAGGTATTGATGCAGCCAAAGAAATTTGTCGTAATACAAGAGGACCTGTTGCAAGTATTTTTTATCAGGGTCTGGATCGTTCAGACGAAGGTATGGATGTAGTTGAGAAAACAGTTACTTCTTACGGAGGTATTCAGGCAAATCTTATGGAAAAAGGATTAAGCTGGATTGGATTGTTTATTGCATTAGGCCCGATGTTAGGATTTATGGGAACTGTTATAGGAATGATTCAGGCTTTCGATTCTATCGAAATGGCCGGAGATATCAGTCCAACATTAGTTGCTGCCGGTATTAAAGTTGCTTTGATTACAACTGTTAGTGGTTTGGTAGTAGGTATTGTTCTTCAGGTTTTCTATAATTATTGTCTTGCTAAAATTGATTCTATTGTAACGAGTATGGAAGATGCTTCTATTTCGTTAAATGATATGTTGGTAAAATACCAGACGAGTAATAAATAATTAAGGGAAAGTATGAATACAAAAAAAGCTTTAAAAATATTGCTTGGGGCTGTTGTAGGCATTACTGCTGTATTGGTTATTTCATTGATTTCAAATATTAGTGATGATAACGCAAGTACTGCAATGAATTCCTGGATCAGTACTAATTTGATGTGGTCTTATGTATTACTTATTTTATGTGGCATAATTGCAGTAGGATTTGGGTTATATCAGACTTTTACAGATAAAGAAGCAGCAAAAGGAGGTCTTACAACATTGGTGTGTGCAGTCGTAATTTTTGGTATATCTTATTTGTTGGCATCAGGTAAAATGCCTGTATTTTTCGGAGTGCAGAAGTTTATTGACAATGGAACATTAACCCTTTCTGTTGCGAAGTGGGCTGACACAATGTTGATAGGTACCTATATTTTATTTGGTCTTACGATTGTAGCAACAGTTTATTCTGCTGTAGCCAATAGTTTTAAATAATAGTCAGTTGTGGCTTTTGATTTAAACAGGAAAAAAAATTAAATTATGGTAAGTAAAAAGAAAGTACCTGGAATACCAAGTTCATCTTTAGCGGATATTGCATTTTTGCTATTGATATTTTTTCTGGTATCTACAACAATGGATGTGGACAGCGGTCTGGAACGTAAACTTCCTCCTATGCCACCGGAAGGACAAGAAGATACACCACCTATTAAAGAAAGGAATGTGTTTGTAGTTCTGGTGAATGCTAAAAATCAGTTGCTGGTAGAAGGGGAACTTACTAGAGTCGAAGATCTTCGGGAGAAGGCCAAAAACTTTATGGCTAATCCTAACAATGATGCAAGTTTACCTGAAAAAACGGTAAAAGATGTGCCATATTTTGGACCAACTCCGATTACAAAGGGAATTATTTCTCTGAGAAATGATGTTGGAACTCAGTATAAAATGTATATAGCTGTACAGAATGAATTGGTAGGTGCTATAAACGATCTTAGAGAGGAGTTATCCATACAAAAATTTGGAAGATCATTTAATAGTCTGAATTTAGACCATAAACAATCGATTCAGGAAATATATCCGTCAAGAATTTCGGAAGCTGAACCTAAACGAGTAGGAGATAAATAATATGTCAAAATTTAGGAAAGACGATTCTAAGGAATTACCGGAAGTATCAACCGCTTCATTACCTGATATTGTATTTATGTTGTTGTTTTTTTTCATGTCAACAACTACTATGAGGGAAGTTACTTTAAATGTAAAGATTACTTTACCACAGGCTACGGAGCTTTCGAAATTAGAGAAGAAATCATTGGTGAGTTACATATATGTAGGAACTCCGCAACCGCAATTTCAGAAAATGTTTGGGACAGAACCGAGGATTCAGCTGAATGATCAGTTTGCTGAAGTTTCAGACATCCCTGATTTCATAACAAGTGAACGTCAGGCACATAACGAGGCAGAAGTACCGCAGATGATTACATCGCTAAAAGTAGATGAATATACTAAAATGGGAATTGTAACGGATATTAAGCAGGAATTAAGAAAGATATCTGCATTACATATAAACTATTCATCTCGTAAAAGAGTGAATTAGAAAATCCATATTGAACAATAAAAAACCATTGCATTTTAAAAATGCAATGGTTTTTTATTTATTAATACTTAAATATCGTAAGGAATTTAGGTATTAATCTTTTGGCAGATTGACTTTAATATTAAGTTCTTCTAACTGTATGTCAGAAATAGAAGAAGGTGCATCGTTCATCATATCTCTTCCTGCATTATTTTTTGGGAATGCAATAACGTCTCTGATACTGTCAAGTCCGGCAAACATAGAAACCAGTCTGTCGAGTCCAAAAGCAATACCTGCATGAGGAGGTGCACCATATTTAAAGGCATTCATAAGAAAACCGAATTGCTCTTCAGCTGATTCTTTAGTAAACCCAAGAACTTTAAACATTTTAGCCTGTAAGTCCTGGTGGAAAATACGTAGAGAACCTCCGCCGACTTCTACACCATTAATAACCAGATCATATGCATTCGCTCTTACTTTCCCCGGATCAGTATCCAGAAGAGGCAGATCTTCATCTTTTGGAGCGGTAAAAGGATGGTGCATGGCATGCCATCTGTTATTTTCCTGATCCCATTCGAATTGAGGAAAATCTATAACCCATAAAGGTTTGTATATATTATTATCAGTAAGTTTCATTTTTGATGCTATTTCTAATCGCAATGTTCCAAGTTGTATCTGAGTTTTGCTTTTTTTACCACAGAGTACAAGAATTAAATCACCTGCTTTTGCACCAAATATTTCTGCCCATTTTTTAAGATCCTCAGTAGTATAGAATTTATCAACCGATGATTTAAAAGTTCCGTCAGCATTATATTTTAAATAAACCAGACCTTTTGCACCTATTTGTGGACGCTTTACATAATCGGTTAGCTGGTTTAACTGTTTACGTGAATAATTGCCGCAACCTTCAGCACAAATTCCTCCTATATATTCTGATTCATCAAAAATTTTAAAATTTTTACCTTTAAGAAACTTCGTCATTTCGTGAATTTTCATCCCGAAACGTATATCTGGTTTATCAGAGCCGTATAGATCCATGGCATCATAATAAGGAAGACGCGGAAAATCGTTTAATGAAAGATTTTTAATATCTTTAAAAAGATGTTTTATAAGCCCTTCAAATAACTCAAGAATATCTTCCTGTTCAACAAATGACATTTCACAGTCAATTTGTGTAAATTCAGGCTGACGGTCTGCACGAAGATCTTCATCACGGAAGCATCTTGCTATCTGAAAATATCTGTCAAAACCGGCGATCATTAATAATTGTTTGAAAATCTGAGGAGATTGTGGCAATGCATAAAATTGTCCCGGATTAAGACGCGAAGGAACAACAAAATCTCTTGCACCTTCAGGTGTGGATTTCATTAAATCCGGAGTTTCTATTTCTGCAAAATTTTGTTCTATAAGATAATTACGAATAAGATGACTCATCTTTGATCTTAGCAAAAGATTATTCTTAACCGGTGTCCGTCTAAGGTCAAGATATCTGTATTTCATCCTAAGATCATCTCCACCGTCACTATTCTCTTCAATAGTAAATGGAGGAGTGAGTGAAGAATTTAGTATTTTTAATTTCTTAACATTTATTTCAATCTCACCGGTAGGGATATTTTTATTTTTACTGCTTCTCTCATCTACCGTCCCAATTACCTGGATAACAAATTCTCGGCCTAATGTCTTTAAATTTTGAGAAACAGATTCTGGTGTTTTTTCGTTAAATACCAGTTGTGTGATTCCATATCTGTCGCGAAGATCAATAAATGTCATTCCGCCTAATTCTCTTTTACGCTGGATCCATCCTGCCAGAGTGACAGTAGAACCCTTTTTATCAAGTCGTAACTCACCACATGTATGTGTTCTGTACATCTTAAAAGTTCTGTTTAAAATTCAAATACAAAAGTACATATTTATTAATAATAATTGTAGGTTTGTAAAAACAAACGTATAAGTTTAATCTATGATATTTCTTGATGATAATTATTTTATGAGGCAGGCATTTAATGAAGCTCGTTATGCTTATGTTGAACATGAAGTTCCAATAGGGGCTGTGATAGTTTCAGAAAACAGAATTATAGCAA
>JAENXA010000270.1 GCA_016649735.1 Prolixibacteraceae bacterium
TGTTGTTCCGCCTGATGTAGCCCAGTTTTTAAAATCAGGATAGGCCTTTGTTATTGCTTTAGCTTCCGATGGATAACTAAATGGTCCTGGTACTGCTAATCCCCATATAAGATTAGTAGTTGATTTATATAAGCTACTAACCTTTGAAATGTCGGAGTTGTTATCTTCTGTCCCAAATAATAATTTTGTTCCTAAATCTGTAGGAGCATAACCAGCCAAATGAATTTCTCTTCTTTTACCATCTGCACAATTTATATCATTCTCAATTATTATATCATTATACTCTATCTTATTGTCATGACCAATTATAAATACATTTAATTTTTTCATACTTATTTCTGATGATGATACAGTATTAGCATTAAAATTAATAGTAAGATTGATCGTTTTAGATCCAGTTGTATTACCTTTTCCGTCTGTTCGGGTATTTGTCATAGTCACTGTAGTACCTAATGCTGCATGAGCTTCATCGAAAAGAGGAATAACAGCATATGTTTGATTTGATTCAGTTCCGTTTAAATTTCTGTTGAAAATGTCGCCTGTCAAATTCTCTTCAGATTCTCCTAAAATGCTGCTTATTTTTCCTGATTCTATATCATCCAGTTGAATAGCTCCGGCTAATTTATATATTCCTCCATCTGCCCGTAAGACAGCAGTGAGGGTCATGCTTTCTATATAATTTTTTGAATTTTTGCTATAAGAAATATTCTGAATATCCATTACTATGTCGTTCATATCATAGTCTCCGAGATTAGGCCAGCAATCTTCAAATAGATATGTGTAAACATTAGTTGATGATTCAATAACAGGGAAAGTAATATCTTCAGGAGAATCTCCGCCTTCCGGAGTGTTTCCATCAAGATTACATTCTGTAGATGCAATAGTAAGATCAGATTCTCCTTTTTCAACAAATATTAAATTATCTCCGCCGTAATAAGATGTTGCTTTTTTATTTGTAGGATAATCAGAACTTTCAATTTCCAGATTTCCATCTAAAGTAGGTTTACTCCAGTTTGTTATTTTTATATCATAAAGTCGTGCCAGAGCATAGTTGCCTGTAGAAGGTCCGTAAATATACGAGGCACCTGCATTTTTAAAATCTAAGTCATCTACCTGCAAAATAGCATCTGATTCAAGATTTATGGTCGTTCCGGCAATATCCATCTTTTTTGCCTTAAAGATACCTCCTGAACTAACATTCAGTGTACTTGAACTATTTAATTCAGCCGTATCGTCTACAATAAATTTGCAATTATTTTGAATGGTTCCCTGTATTTCCAGCTGCTTAATTTCAAAGGAACCATTGTTAATAAGAAGGAAAGTAGAAGTGTTGGAAGTAAGATCTCCTGTTATTGTAACTATTCCGGAATTCTGAAACGTTCCCTGCATAGATGTTTTGTTGTTTGTGTCATTATTAATGATCAATGTTCCTTTATTAAGAATTTCTGCATTTGAGGAATTGGTTTCTATATAGTCGCTGACAGTCAATGTTCCATAATTGTATAATCCTATGATATCATTCATGTCTGAATATTCCATTTCTCCCCAGTTTACAATTTTTGATCCCGATTCGTTATTCTGTGAGATTGAAATATTGTTTCCATCAATGTTCCCTCCATCAGCTGTAAATAAAATGGATGAATTATTTATTTTTAATGTAGCTTTCTTTGTGCTGGTTATATTACCTCCATTTTGAACAATAATTTTCCATCCATTGGTGCTAACCGATGAAGAAGTGTTATCCCATGTTCCTTCTATATAAAGATAAGAATCGGTATAAGGAA
>JAENXA010000271.1 GCA_016649735.1 Prolixibacteraceae bacterium
TTGAAAAATTTTAAATTAGGAATTTAATCTAAAAAAAGAGTGTGAGATGGAAGATGAAAAGATTGGAAAAGAGAGCGTAGAAAGTAGATTCAAACAGGAAATATTTTCAAAAGCTGTAAGAGCAGGGAAAAGAACTTATTTTTTCGATGTAAAAGCAACTCGTAATGATGAGTATTATCTGACTATAACCGAAAGTAAAAAACGGTTTGATGAAGACGGAAAATTTCATTTTGAAAAGCACAAACTTTTTCTTTACAAAGAAGATTTCCAAAAATTTATGGATGGTGCAAAAGAGGTAATTGATTTTATCGCTGAAAAACAACCCATAGAAGACTTTGAGGGAAAAGATGAAGTAATTAAAGATCCTTTGGATGAGGAATCATCTACGACTATAGAACATGCTAAGGATTACACAAAAGTAGATTTTGAAGATCTGGACAAAGAATGATTAATTGTTTTTGTACCGGAATTTAGGATATAAAAAAAGGAAGCTCACAAAGCCTCCTTTTTTTATATCCGGTTTTTATTTTTAATCCACCTGACAGTTGTCTGTATATTTTCAATAGGAGTGTTGGGTAAAAGTCCGTGACCCAGATTGAAAATCCAGTTGCTGTTTTCGCTTAAGAAACCGGAATATTTTTCCAGTTCGGTTATAATGTCTTTCTTGTTTTTCATAAGAAGAATCCGTGGATCAAGATTTCCCTGAATTCCTACTTCCGGCGGGAGAATTTTTCTTGCCACAGATAGCGGAGTTTGCCAGTCAATGCTTATGAAATCAGCTATATCTTTGTTCATAAAATTAAGACCTGTTCCTATTCCTTTTGGGAAAAAGATAAACGGAGTGTTTTTTTCTCTTATGGCATTTCCGATTTTTTGTACCGATGGAAGAATCATTTCTTTATAAAGGTTTGCAGGAATAACTCCGGCGTGGGTTTCAAAAAGTTGAAAAACATCAATTCCGTGTGCTATTTGCTGTCTTGCATAAAGAATAGATACTTCTGTTACAAGATCAATTAGTTTTTTTGCTTCTTCTTTCCTTTGATAAAAGAAGTTTACAGTTTCAGGAAAATCTTTTGATGATCCGAATCCTTCTATCATATAACAGAGTGTGGTAAGAGGACCACCGCAAAAGCCGATTAGGGGAATGTCAGGTGATTTATCTTTATTGATTTCATCTATTATACGATAAATATATTCTAATTTATTTTCATCCGGTTTTAAAAAATTAGCGGGATGATCCATATCTTTTAATGTGACAGAAGATTTTGGTCCTTTCCCGCTAAAATTAAATTTCATTCCCATAGCAGCAGGTACTACAAGAATGTCGGAAAATAGGATAGCTGCATCTACTTTCAGATTATTGACAGGCATAAGTGTAATTTCAGAGGCCAGTTTTGTATCCTCCATTAGTTCGGTGAAGGAATAAGTCTTGCGCAATTTATTATAATCGGGTAAAACACGACCTGCCTGACGCATAAACCACACAGGTGGTCTGGAGGTGTTTTTCCCTTTTAGTGTATCTGTAAAAATTGAATTCATTGTGCAGCTATCCTTTTATATTTGTTTTTAATTTCTTATTTCTTTCATTGCTTTTGCACTTGCCATTATTGTTCTCTCGATGTCTTCGTCGGAATGGGCAGCTGTTACAAAAGTACATTCGTATGGTGACGGAGCTATATATATTCCCTGTTCAAGCATGCTTTTAAAATAAGTTTCGTAGTATGATGAATTACATTTAAGAATGTCTGAATAACGTTCTATTTTATTATTATTTGTGAAAAA
>JAENXA010000022.1 GCA_016649735.1 Prolixibacteraceae bacterium
CATAGGAACAAATCCGTATACACCCCCACCGAGGTCTTTAGGACGCGGAACAATTGTACATACACCAAGAATACAAGCCTGAGGCAGATTAAGAATAGGTGTAAATACCTCTACTCCATAATTACCAAGATTTGAAACCGTAATACTTGCAGCATCTGCCTTTAGTAAATCAGGATTGATATTCCCCTTACGACTTTGAGTTGCAACTGAACCCAGCTGAGCAGCGAGACCTTCAAGTGAAAGGTCATCTGCATTTTTAACAACAGGAACCATTAAACCACGATCAGTATCTACTGCAAGTCCTAAATGAATTTTGTTAAAATAACGAATACTATCACCTAAAAAATGTGTATTTGCCTGTGGAAATTTTTTCAAAGCCTTTATAACAGCGTAACAAATGAAATCGTTAATTGTTACATTCTCTTTGGTTTCTCCGTCTGCAAGTTTTTTCTTGTACACTTTCCTAAGCGCCATTATCTTACGTGCATCAGCACTCATATGGTGAGTAAGCTGTGCAGATTCGTGCAATGACTTGAACATTGCATTTCCGATAAGCTTACGCATATGACTAAGTTTCTTAACTTCTGAATCTTCCGATTTTCCGTAAACCGGATTAGAGGTTAAATCAGCAGCTGCAACACGACCTCCTATTCCTGTAGGTTCTGAAACAGGCTTCAATCCTTCTGATTCTGATTTTGCCTTTGCAAGTTTTGTCATCTGCTTATCTGTACCAATAGCTCCTTCAACATCTCGTGATATAATACGTCCGTGAGGACCTGTTCCGACAAGATCATTTATACATATAGAATCTTTTTCTGCTTCACATTTCGCACGTGGAGAAGCAATTGATTTTCCATCATTATTTACGGATGAAGCAGATAAAACAGTTGAATTTTCACTTTCCATTGCAGCAGGAGCAGCAACAGGCACATCGGCTGGTTCAGAAGCCGTTTCGGCTACAGGAGCAGCAGATTCGTTTCCGGGACGGAATTCCTCTATATTTTCACCTTTTTTACCAATTACTGCTACATTTGTTAATACGGGAACTTCATCTCCCTCTTCATAAAAAATAGCGAGAACTTCGCCGTCTACTTTAGCTTCTTCTTCAAAAGAAGACTTATCTGTTTCATAAGAAAAGAAAACGTCTCCTTTTTTAATTGGATCTCCAACTTTTTTACTCCACTCCCCGATAATACAGGTCTCAACTGACTGACCCTGACGAGGCATTATTACTGGAACTGCCATTTCTTTTTAGTTTTACTTGTTAATACAATTAATAATTATTTTTTTAGTTTTATTGACTCAAACCCCAATAAAAACAAATGATTTCATATTACAAGCTGTAAACATACATTTTTTAACTTGTATATACAAATATATTATATTAAAAAAATTACTACTTTTGTTAAATATTTCAATTTTTAAGATGGAAAAAATACGTAAAATACCTCAATACAAAAAACTTCAGGAGCTTCTCCGTCATCACATTTTGACCGGAACTTATGAAGAAGGAAGTCTACTGCCTTCTGAAAACGAACTTTGCAGCATACATAATCTAACCAGACCAACTGTCAGACACGCATTGGAATCATTGGTTCAGGAAGGATTTATAATAAAAAGACAAGGTAAAGGCAGTATTGTAAGGAAACCTCCACAGGATATAGGAATTCTCTCAATATCAGGAACTTCCTCAGCCATAGGGAAACCCTATTTAATAACAAAAATTCTGCAAAAGCCAAAAATTAAACCATGGCCTGATAATTTTCCATTTGAACTTTCAGAAATGGAACATGATTTTGGTTCTATATATATGGAAAGATTAAGATATGTCAATAATCACCCTGTATTTTACGATATCAATAATATTCCTAACATAAACATTCCCAGATTTACAGCAAGAACTTTCGAAGACAAATCATTGTTCGAAATTCTCCGCAACAGCTATCAGATTGAGATAAAAGGAGGAGAACAACGATTACAGGCAATAAGGGCTGACAAAAAACTGGCAGATCTTCTCAAAATGAAAGTAGGCGATCCGGTTCTTCATATCGAACGAAAATTATCAACAAACCGTAAGAATTTCAATATTTATTCTACAATTTATTATAATTCAGAAGAGCATCCTATTTCAGGAAAATTTTAGAATAAATTTTATAGCTCAAAACTAACAGGATAGATATTTTTCATAAATTCCTCCGGATCACAACACATGATATATAAATGCGTAACAGGACATAAAAAATTACGTGTATCACGTAATAGAAAAACAGTCAATTTGCACAATAATTTTCAATAAAAATTTTCATCTTTGTTTCTGAATATAAATCATTTTGTTTAAACAAGTAAAAAATATGTATTCCTGTATTAATTTTTTCAGAAATGAAGATTAGAATATTATACACAAGTATATAATATTCTATTTGCTTATATAATGTAACAAAAAATTAAATTATAATGAAAGTATTAAAATTCGGCGGAACATCCGTCGGAACCATTGATAATATGAACGCTGTTATGAAAATAGTTACCGATGGTGAAAAAAAAATTATTGTACTTTCTGCCATGTCAGGCACAACCAACGACCTGATAGAAATCTCTGATTACTTTGCAAAAGACAATAAAGATGAAGCACAATCCAAAATAAACAGGCTGGAAAACAAATACAAAAAGATTATAAAATCTCTTTATAAAACAAAAGAAAAAGAAGAAGAAGCCTCTGTATACATCAAGAAGTCATTTAAAAAAATAAAATCGTATCTGTCAGAAGATTTTGATGAAAACGGGAAAAATGCAATCATAGGCCAGGGAGAACTAATGTCCACAGCTATGTTTTCTATACTGATGAATGAAAACGGCAACGATACTAAATTGCTGCCTGCTTTGGATTTCATGAGAATAGATGAAAATAAAACAGCCAATGTACACACAATAAAAAAATTACTTTTGGATGTTATTGAAAAAACAGGTGATGCTAAATATTATGTCACACAAGGATTTATATGCCGCAACGATCAGGGTGAAATTGACAATTTGCAAAGAGGCGGTTCTGATTACTCTGCATCACTTATAGGAGCCGCCATTGACGCAGAAGAAATCCAGATATGGACCGATATTGACGGTATACACAACAATGATCCGCGTTTTGTCAAAAACACAAAAAAAATAGAATATCTTTCATTCAATGAAGCAGCAGAACTAGCATATTTCGGTGCTAAAATATTACATCCACAGACTATTCTTCCGGCAAAATTACATAACATCCCCGTACGTTTAAAAGACACAATGAAACCAGACGACAGCGGAACACTAATTTCGTCAGAGGTACAGGGATCAGGAATCAAGGCCGTAGCCGCCAAAGATGGAATAACAGCCATAAAAATAAGATCTTCGCACATGTTACTGGCATATGGCTTTTTAAAAAACATATTTGAAATCTTCGAATTCTTCAAAACACCTATTGATATGATATCCACATCAGAGGTAGCTGTTTCCTTAACAATTGACGAAACAAAAAAACTTGACGGAATAGTAAAAGAGCTAAAGGAATATGGAAACGTAATTGTCGATAAAAATATGACAATAATCTGTATAGTAGGAAATATCATTGCAGAAGAAAAAGGATTTGCCGGCAAAGTATTCAGTGCTCTGGAAGGAATTCCTATAAGAATGATATCATACGGAGGAAGCAGATACAATATTTCAATCCTCATTCCAACTGATCAAAAACAAAAAACATTACAGGCAATCAGTGATCATATACTAAATCAGCCAGGTTAAAACTCAAACAAACAATGTTTGTAACACATCTTTAATCCGCATACATAACACAATATTATAGAATTACTGAATAATAATACTGACAAAAATTCTTTAAAAAAAAGAAAAAAATTTTGTCGGTATTATAGCATATATTCCTTTCTATAATGAGCTGGTGTATTACTTGTTACCTCTTTAAAAATACGTGAAAAATGATACCTGTTATGGAAACCGGTCGCATCCGAAATATCATCAATACTTAAGTTAGAATGAAGAAGCATCATACATGCTTTATCTATACGTTTTTGTCTAATAAATTGCTGTAATGGCATCTTAAACTCCTTTTTAAAAAGAAAAGAAAACGAATTTTTAGCCATACACGCTTTATTGGCAAGAATTTCATTAGATAAATTACCGTTAATATTTTTTTCGACATAATTAATCACACAATTAACACGTTCGTCTTTTACAACAACTTCCAAATAATTTTTATCTATTCTCATAAGTATTCCACAGATCAACGTCTGAAGAATTAAATATGTATGCATATCGAAAGTCTGTATATCTTCCTTACGATTTTCAGAAATTTTATCAAGCAGTGATTGTAAAAAGGAATCTATACAAAAAGAATAAATTCCGGGTGAAATATTATCATAAGGAAATCCCAGAGTAAAATGAATAAACAAATGTTCTACGGCACAATTATTATTAATCAACTCCTTTTCTTCAGGAGTAATAACAGAAAGCCGTCCACCAGTTAAAATATGTCCGTTTAACGGGATAGTATGATTAAAAAGCCGCGATGCATATCGGGTATTGGGTGATATTATATATATTTTGTCAGTTTCCAGACAAATTTTCTTATCATCATAAATAATAGATGCACCCGGTTGCCGATTATAATATATACGCCAGAAAGGATAAGCTAACTCTCTGTGTTCCCAATTCTTCATCCACCATAACCTGCAACAAAGTATATTAAGATTAAATTTAGGAAACACCTGAATAATCCCAGACGGATCCCCGTTATATTTTTCCATATATTCATTTGTTTCTATTAGATACAAATCTAATAATTATGGATATTGATTTCATATTTTAATGCCACTATATTTATAATAAAATTCAATCGTAAAAAATCAATAAATATTATGAACAAAAAAATAGCCATAGTATTCGATTGTGGAGCCACAAATATTCGTGTAGTAGCAATAACGGACGAAGGAAAAATTGTAGCTTCTAAATCTATGCCAAACGAGATAGATGAAGATCCATTTCTAAAAGGTGGAAAAATATGGGACATAGATAAATTATGGAAAAAATTTTCAACTGCAGCAAAATATGTAATAAGCCGGATAGATATAAAACAAATAGCAGGTGTAACATTTACAACATTCGGGGTAGACGGCACATTTATCGATAAAAAAGGTAAACTTTTATATCCGGTAATTTCGTGGCAATGCAGTCGTACAGAATTTATAGTTAAGCATATTGACAAATACATTTCGCCCCGGCAATTATATGAAATCAGCGGAGTTTTTCCATATGCATTCAATACCATATATAAAATGGTATGGTTTAAAGAAAACAAACCTGAATTATTTAAAAAAGCATATCGTTTCCTGTTTATTCCATCATTACTGATAAATAAACTTTCAGACACGATGCAAAATGACGCCACTATGATGGGGACATCAATGATGGCCGACTTGCAAAAACGTCAATTTTCAAAAGAAATTTTTAAATCTTTAGAAATAGATATTTCATTATTTGGAAACATAGCAGAACCCGGAGAAAAAGCAGGAATCGTTAACAAAAAAGGATACACAGACACTTCAATCCCTATAGGCACCCCTGTTTTTTTTGCAGGTCATGATACTCAGTTTGCAGTATTTGGATCAAGTGCAGATATAAATGAGCCCATATTAAGTTCCGGCACATGGGAAATTTTAATGGCACGAAGTGCAGTTATTAAAATTAAAGAAAATTCTCCCGAATCTAATTTAACCAGAGAATTAGACTCTCAGAAAGGAATATGCGACACCGGTCAAAACTGGCTTGGTTCAGGAATTCTCGAATGGTTTTTTCACAATTTTTATCCCGGTCTGCAAGGAGATGACTTATATAATAAAGTTGCCTTGGATGTAAAAAAAGTAGATATTTCAAAGTCAGGTCTTATTATAAATCCAGATTTCTATAAAGAAAACGAAACATGTCCCGGCGGTAGTATACGAGGACTCACCATTGCAACTAAACGGGAAGAAATATATTATGCACTGATTGAAAGTCTGTCCTTCCGGTTACGTGAGGCACTGGAATCCATACAAAAAGCCGGTAATTTTAAAGCAAAACAGATTATTTGCGTAGGAGGCGGATCAAAAAACAAATATTGGAATCAAATACGGGCAGACATATGTCAGACCCCTGTAAAAATAATTGATCAAAAAGAAACAACCGTACTCGGAGCATCATTCTTTGTCTTTGCCGGCGCAGAAGATTCTTTATCAGAAGAAGATGCGAGAAAAAAAATTGACTATAATCCACAAATAATTTATCCGGATAAATACAAAAAAGACTTTTGGGATAAACGTTACATTATATATCTAAAAAATAAAAACATCATTTAATTTAAAAAATCATGAAAACATATCCAAAAATTGGTATTCGTCCTACTATTGACGGGCGACAGGGAGCTTTAAGAGTTCGTGACTCTTTAGAAGAACAAACAATGAATATGGCAAAATCCGCTGCTAAATTATTCACTGACAATTTAAAATATTCAGACGGGACGCCGGTACAGGTAGTCATTGCAGACACTACAATCAGCCGGGTACCTGAAGCTGCAGCATGTGATGATAAATTTAGCCGTGAAGGCGTGGCAATCACCCTGACCGTAACTCCATGCTGGTGCTATGGGTCAGAAACCATGGACATGGACAAAACCACAATTAAAGGAGTATGGGGATTTAACGGAACAGAGCGTCCCGGTGCTGTATATTTAGCCGCCGTATTAGCCGCCCATGCACAAAAAGGTCTTCCGGCATTCGGCATATACGGACATGATGTACAGGAAGCCGACGATACCAGTATTCCGGAAGATGTAAAAGAAAAAATACTTCGTTTTGGTCGTGCAGCAGTAGCAGTGGCCTCCATGAAAGGTAAATCTTTCTTACAAATCGGTTCTATATGTATGGGTATAGCAGGATCAATCATCGATTCTACATTCATGGAAGATTACCTTGGATTAAGAGTAGAATCTGTTGATGAAGTAGAAATTATTCGTCGTATGACTGAAGGTATTTATGATGAAAAAGAATTTGAAAAAGCGTTAGCTTGGACTAAAGATAAATGCAAAATTGGGGTTGATAAAAATGATCCTTCTGTTCAGAAATCCGCAAAAGAAAAAGAAGCAGACTGGGAGTTTGTTGTTAAAATGGCATTAATCATTAAAGATTTAATGAACGGGAATAAAAATCTGCCTAAGGGTTGTGATGAAGAAATGCTGGGACACAATGCAATTGCAGCAGGCATTCAGGGTCAGCGTCAATGGACTGATTTCTATCCAAATGCTGATTTTTCCGAGGCTATACTAAATACATCATTCGATTGGAACGGAAAACGTGAACCAAAAATTTTAGCAACTGAAAATGATGTCCTTAATGGTCTTGGAATGTTATTTATGAAACTATTAACCAATCGTTCGCAGATGTTTGCAGATGTCCGTACATACTGGAGTACAGATGCTGTAAAAAAAGCTACAGGTTATGAGTTGACAGGTAAAGCTAAAGAAGCTGATGGATTTATACATTTAATTAATTCTGGAGCCTGCTGTCTGGATGCATGTGGTGAAATAAAAGACAAAGATGGTAACGGAATTTTCAAACCATGGTATGATATGACTGAAAAAGATCAGGAAACCATAATGAAAAATGTAGAATGGTGCGCAGCAGATCAGGGCTATTTTCGCGGAGGAGGATATTCCTCAAGATTTTTAACACGAGCAGAAATGCCTGCAACAATGATTCGCCTGAATTTAATTAAAGGCCTTGGTCCGATGCTTCAGATAGCGGAAGGCTGGATGATAAACCTTCCTGACGAAGTTTCAGACAAAATCTGGAAGCGTACAGATTACACATGGCCATGCACCTGGTTTACCCCAAGAATTACAGGTAAAGGTGCTTTCAAAACTGCATATGACATGATGAACAACTGGGGAGCCAATCATGGTGGCATAAGCTATGGTCATATTGGTGCTGATTTAATTACTTTAGCATCCATGCTCCGTATACCTGTATCCATGCATAATGTAGACACAAATAATATCTTTCGTCCTGCAGCATGGAATGCTTTCGGAATGGATAAAGAAGGTCAGGATTATCGTGCCTGCAAAAATTATGGACCCATGTATAAATAATTTTTAAAAAAATAAGAAAGATTTATTTCTTAGTCATTGACATTCAATTAAAAAGAAAAAGAAGAATCATTGATTATTTTTTCAAATAAATTTTTTTAGAATAAAAATAACTATATATTTGCCCTCATAATATTATTAATTTTATTTATGAATATTTTTGTAGGAAATCTCAATTATGCGGTCAGCGAAGATGACTTAAAAGGCATTTTTGAAGAATTTGGTGAATTAAGTTCTGTTAAAGTAATTAAAGACAGATTCACCAGTAGAAGTAAAGGTTTCGGTTTTGTTGAAATGGACAATGACGAAGAAGCTAAAAAAGCCATTGAACAGTTAAACGGAACAGAAGTCGAAGGTAGAGACATCGTTGTTAACGAATCTATCAAGAAAGAAAGAGATAGCCGCGAAGGTGGTTATCACAACAACAGAAGGTCTAACGACCGTAATGAAAATCGTTATTAATCATTTAATTATTAAAATTATGAAAGGTACAGTTAAATGGTATAATAAGGTAAAAGGTTTTGGATTCATCCTCACAGAGGAAGAAAAAGACCTTTTCGTTCATCGTACAGGTCTGGCTGATGAATCAATTGATCTTCAGACTGACGATGCTGTTGAATTTGAAATCGGCGAAGGAAAAAAAGGACCGGTTGCCACTAATGTAACAAAAGTAGAATAACTCAATAACGGATTCTTTAATCCGTAGCTTAAGATATTTTTCACTATTGTTTACAAAAAAGAACTTGCTTACAAGCAAGTTTTTTTTATGCCTTTTTATTAACTCCCTAAAATCCGCAAGGAATTTAGTAATTCAAATATTTTTTCAATAAAGAATAAATTTAGGCACATAAAAAGACAAATATTAAAGATTTTTCTTATTTTTGTCAACGGTTTCGCCCGGATGGTGGAATTGGTAGACACGTCAGCTTGAGGGGCTGATGATCTTTTGATCTTGCAAGTTCGAGTCTTGTTCCGGGCACAAAAAACCGCTGTAACATAATTAGTTGCAGCGATTTTTTAATTACCTGATTCTATTTAATCATTAGTAACCATACTTCCCCACCAATCGTCATTTGAATGCTCACTACGAAACCTCCTTGCGAAATTTAGGTGTCACAAAACTCCATTGCAGATTTAAGGTAATATTTATCGTTTCAATATTACCATAGTAGCACCATAGCCATATTCCCTGAAACTAGCATCCTGAAAAGGATATTTTTTATATTTAGAAGTAAGTTCATGACGAATTTTCTGCTTCAGCACACCATTCCCAAGACCATGAATAAAAATAATCTTCTTAATTTTTTTAGAAGAAGCTGCTTCTTCAATTTTCTCTTTAAAAATCTTCATTTGATATTCCAGCATTTCTTTTGCTGAAAGTCCGGTCATATTATCCAGAAGCTCTTTCATATGCAGATCTACCTCCATGATTTCAGGTGTCGCTGGATTATTAATTTTTAAAGATACAGGATCCTTTTCCCGTAAAACCTTCTTCACATCTTTACCTGATATTTCTTCTATTGCACCACTAAAAGTATTTCTTTTAAGGTCAAATAACATTGCCTTATCCTTAAATAATCCCGTATCAGTAAAACTTCCCGATTTATAAAACTTTACCGGATTAATTTTAACAACCTGAGTAAAAGGAGTATTCATAGATGGTTCACTATCTTTAAAATAAACAATCTGGAAACAATAATCCGGCAACTCATTAATCTCAATACGACTGATAGTCTCAAGCAAAACTCTGGAATTAGGATGCATTTCTCCGTACTTCTGAGAAACATAGTCTTTGCCGTTAAAATGAGAGAACTGATAAAGAAGATAAAAATTACTGTTATTAACAAGATAAACCTCTATCCGGCCACTTAAAGGATTTTTACTATCCTCAGGCAAAAATCCAAAGAAAAATCCTGATTCTGTTTTTTTCGATGAAGAGGGTATATCACTATCTTCATTTTCTTTCTTACGTGAAGACCAATCCTGCTTTTCATAATTTATCGCAGATCTGTGCGATTCCTTAGTATAAGACACTGTATTATTTTCAGCAGAAAGAATATCCGCTGTACTAACAGGAATTTCAAAGCCGTCTTCACTCTCCACACAAACGGAATCGCTACCTATAATCTTTGTAATCGTTCCTCCGCCTACTTCATTTAAAAATTTAACCTTATCTCCTATTTTAAACATATTCTATATTTTTAATACAAAAGTAAAAACAATTTCCACTACATATAATAATTATGTATTTTTGGCATCAATGCAAGATAAAGATACAAAAAAGTCCGTATTCGGACAAAGTGCACAAGCTTTAAATTACAATCTGCCTGAAAACAGAATTGCACGTTATCCACTTCCTACCCGTGATGAATCAAAATTACTGGTATACAAGGATGAAAAAATAACAGATTCACATTTTTATAATCTAACAGATTTCCTGCCGGAAGAAAGTATGCTCGTCTTTAATAATACAAAAGTAATTCATGCCAGACTGATATTTCAGAAAGATACAGGTGCAAAAATTGAAATTTTCTGCCTAGATCCATCTCAGCCATCAGACTATCAACTGTCATTTCAGCAAAAAGAAGAATGCACATGGCACTGTATGATTGGAAATCTAAAAAAATGGAAAGGCGAAATACTTTCAAAAGAGATTAACCTTAATGGCAAAACGATCCATCTTATAGCAGAAAAAAAAGAAGTAACACGCGAAAGTGTACTTGTTCGTTTCCATTGGGACAATTCGGATACCGATTTTGCAATATTAATAGAAAATGCCGGGATTCTGCCTATACCACCATACCTTAACAGAGAAACAGAAAGCAGTGACCTTATACGATATCAGACTATATATTCTAAAATTCAGGGATCAGTAGCCGCCCCAACTGCAGGGCTACACTTTACCGACAGAGTATTTCAACAATTAAAAGAAAAAAACATATCATGTGAAGAAATCACACTTCATGTAGGCGCCGGCACATTCAGACCTGTAAAGGCAAAAACCATAGGAGAACATGAAATGCACTCCGAAAGAATTCTGGTTAAAAAATCATTTATAGAAAAGATACGTGATTCACAAAGCAGAATAATAGCCGTAGGAACTACATCAATCAGAACATTGGAGAGTCTTTACTGGCTGGGTGTTAAATTTCACAAGAATCCTGATCTTTCGCCTGATCATAATACGGTGGAACAATGGTGCCCCTATAATGAAAAAACAACTATTACACGAAAAGAGTCAATGCAATCTATTTTAGATATAATGGAAAAACATAATCTGCCATTTATATCAGCCTCTACTAAGATAATAATAGTACCGGGATACAAATTCCGAATTGTCGAAGGAATGATCACCAACTTTCATCAGCCTCAAAGCACATTACTTTTATTGATTGCTGCCTATCTTGGAGACCATTGGAAAGAAATTTATCATCATGCGCTGAATAATGGCTATCGTTTCTTAAGTTACGGCGACAGCAATCTGTATTTGTAAAAGGATCTGAAATAAAATCAAACCGAATATTTTTAATCTCTAAGATTGGAAATTATTCCCTGTTCCAATAGAAACGATTAAGAATCGAGCCATCATTAACTTCCTTGGAAAGAGATTCTATCAAAACTGGATTTTAAATCTTTACGATTCTCAAAAGGATTAACAGGAAGAAAAAACTCACTTATTGGCTCTGCCTTTTTTAACAGAAAGTTAGCCATAATCTTTAAATCAGGACGTACCTGACCTAAAATTTTAATAAGGAGTATTCCGTCAAGTCCGTAAGGAATTATTTATTTCGCATAATTAATAGCTCTTGTTTCACGTATCACCGTAATTTTAATCTGTCCAGGATAAGTCATTTCATCCTGAATTCTCTTAGCTATATCAAATGACAACTGTTCTGTTTCCTTATCAGACACCTTATCACTTCCAACTATTACCCGTAATTCACGACCAGCCTGAATAGCATAAGTTTTTATAACACCAGGATAAGAAAGGACAAGATCCTCGAGAGCTTTTAAACGTTTGATATAAGATTCAACAACTTCACGTCTCGCACCAGGTCTTGCACCTGAAATGGCATCACAAACCTGAACAACAGGAGCAATAAGACTCTGCATCTCTATCTCATCATGATGAGCACCTATTGCATTGCAGACTTCAGGGTTCTCCTTATATTTTTCAGCCAGTTTCATACCCAGAATAGCGTGAGGCAATTCCGGCTCATCATCAGGTACTTTACCAATATCATGTAACAGTCCTGCCCGTTTTGCAATTTTTACATTCAGCCCCAGTTCAGCAGCCATTATAGCACTTAAATTAGCAACTTCACGTGAATGCTGCAATAAATTCTGACCATAAGAAGAACGATATTTCATTTTCCCAATCAAACGAACCAACTCCGGATGTAATCCGTGAATACCTAAATCAATCGTCGTACGTTTACCTGTATCAATAATCTCCTCTTCAATCTGATTCTTAACTTTGGAAACAACCTCCTCTATACGTGCAGGATGAATACGTCCGTCAGCAACCAGCTGATGCAATGCCAAACGGGCAATTTCACGACGCACCGGATCAAATCCGGAAAGAACAATTGCTTCGGGAGTATCATCAACAATAATTTCCACACCTGTAGCAGCTTCCAGAGCACGAATATTACGACCCTCCCGTCCGATAATACGTCCTTTTATCTCATCATTTTCGATATGGAAAATGGTAACAACATTCTCTAAGGCGGTTTCGGTAGCCACCCTCTGAATCGTTTTAATTACAATCTTCTTAGCCTCCTTATTAGCTGTAAGTTTAGCATCTTCAACAATTTCATTAATAGAAACCATAGCTTCAGACTTAGCCTCACCCTTCAAAGATTCCATAAGCTGAGATTTAGCTTCATCAGCAGACAATCCAGAAATAGTCTCCAGCTTTGAAACCTGGTCCCTATGCATCTTTTCAAGTTCGTTTTCCTTCTGCTGAACCATATTAAGCTGAATATTAAGATTATCGCGAATAGCTTCAGATTGTTTTCTGGTTACTTCAAACTCTTTAACCTTTCGCTGAAGATCATCCCTGCGTTGTGTCCATGCTAACTCTTTTTGTCTTAATTTATTTTCTATGATATTAGCTTTCTCATTTTTTTCGTTAATGTACTTCTCATGTTCACTCTTTAACTGAAAAAACTTTTCCCTGGCCTGGAGAATTTTATCCTTTTTTATAACATCTCCCTGCGTTTCAGACTCCTCAACAATCTTCTTCTTCTTAGCGTGAAGAGCCTTATCCCATAAAAAATATGAAAGTGCCCCCCCTCCAAGGGCTCCGATAATTACATAAATAATTTCCATGATATATATTGTTACTTTGAATTAACTAAAAACCCACAATCAACTCACCATCAACTATTTTCAATAGTAATGAGTTAAATGCGGACTTATATAAATTTAATTATTACTCGTTTAAAAAATCACTTAATTCCTCATCCATAGATTTTAATTCTTCCAAAACCGGTGACTCATCTTCCATCTCTGCTTTCTCCATATTCTCAAAAACCACTTGAAAAGTCGTCATTGCCATAAAATCCTGCACATCCAGCTTAGCATATTTTTTGCTGTATTCAGAGATAATATCATTTATACGCTTAGCAACCTTACGATACTTTTCCTCTTGCTCCCGGTCAATAGTAATCGGATATGTTCTTCCGCCGATATTTAATTTTATTGAAAGCTTCTCCTTCATCAAAATCTACTTGTCTTTTTATACTCCCAATTGAGTAATGCATTTATCAATTTCCCGCACTATTTCTTTTATCTGATGCTTTACTTTCTGTTTATCATGACTACCGGCAGATAAAACCTTCGCCATTTTTAAATACTCATACTTTTCCCCCTGAGCTTCCCTCTCCGATTTCAAAACATTATTTTCTTCTGTCAGCTGTTTTAACTGCTCCTGCAACTGATCGTTATATGTTTTTAACTCGCGTTGTTTCTGCATCAAAACCCTAAACTTCGCCTTAAAATTTTTAAGTAAAAATTGATCCTGCTCAGTCATTTTACATACTTTCTAATGCA
>JAENXA010000074.1 GCA_016649735.1 Prolixibacteraceae bacterium
CAAAGGAGGAACGGTATCTGTAGGTTTTGATAAAAAGAATAAAAAAATAAAGTTAAATATTCTGCAGCCGCGGGTAAATGAATAATAAATGCTTTTAAATTAAAAAGAAAGGTCTGAATATATATATTCAGACCTTTCTTTTTAATTTATTAATATAATTAGCAATTCATTGCACCACAGACGTGAATAACCTGACCGCTAACATATGAAGAAAGATCTGAAGCAAGGAACAAGGCAACCTTGGCAACTTCTTCAGGAGTCCCTCCCCTTCTCATAGGTATTGTTGCTTCCCATGCTTTTCTTTCCTTTTCAGGAATTTTTTCTGTCATAGCAGTTATAATAAATCCTGGAGCTATAGCATTACAACGGATATTACGTGATCCCAGCTCTTTTGCCATAGATTTCGTAAATCCAATAATACCGGCTTTAGATGCAGAATAATTACTCTGACCTGCATTACCACTGACTCCCACAACAGAGCTCATACTAATAATAGAGCCACAACGCTGACGAAGCATTGTTTTCTGAATCACTTTTGTAAAATTAAATACTGATTTAAGATTTACATTGATAACAGCATCCCATTGTGCTTCAGTCATACGCATTAAAAGACAGTCTTTTGTTATTCCTGCATTGTTTACCAAGATATCAATTCTCTCAAAATCGGCTAAGATCTTATCAACTACAGTTTCTGTATCGGCCAAAACAGCTGCATTTGAAGCATATCCTTTAGCTTTTACGCCCATCGCTTCCAATTCTGTAGCAGTTTGCTTCATATTATCATCTTCAAAAAGATCAGTGAATGCTACATTACAACCTTCACTCGCAAATTTTAAAGCTATTGATTTCCCTATACCTCTTGAAGCACCGGTAATAACAGCAACTTTTCCTTCAAGTAATTTCATACTTATTAATTTTAATTTAATTCCTGAATTTGTTTTATACAAATCCGGGAAGGTATAATTCCTTTTTTTGAATGACAAATATACTTTTTCTGTCTCATCAAAAAAATTAAATCTTCGTAAAATTTTATTACAGATAAACATCTTTATTCAAATTCTTTTTCCCCTTTATATAGAAGGTTTTAACTTTTTGCTTAATTAAAAGTGAATAATTAATTAAAAAAGGATTAGATAATTTTAAATATTATTATTTATATTTGAAGGAAGAAATAGAAAATATAGTTTATTGTCTAAATTCATTATGGATTTTAGGTAATAATTTATTTTAATAAAAATTTAGGGTATGGAATTAAAAGGATCAAAAACAGAGAAAAATTTAGAGGAAGCATTTGCCGGAGAATCAAAGGCAAGAAATAAGTATACTTATTATGCTTCACGGGCTAAAAAAGATGGTTATGTTCAAATTGCAAATATATTTGAGGAAACTGCTTTTAACGAAAAGGAACACGCCAAATTATGGTTTAAAGAATTAAAAGGCGGTAGCATGCCAGATACAAAGGTTAATCTGAAAGATGCAGCTGAAGGAGAATATTATGAATGGACAGATATGTATCCGGGGTTTGCGAAAGTAGCCAGAGAAGAAGGCTTTACAAAGATTGCTACACTTTTCGAGATGGTAGCAAAAATTGAACAAGGACACGAAGAACGTTATAAAAAATTATTGAAGAACATAGAAGATGAGATTGTCTTTTCAAGAGAAGGTAATTGTATATGGCAATGTTCAAATTGCGGACATATTGTTGTAGGTAAGAAGGCTCCTGAAATTTGTCCTGTATGTCAGCATCCACAAGGTTTCTTTGAAATTAAACCTGAAAATTATTGATCGTTAACAATAACGATTTTTCTTTCTCATGGACTTTCTTTTAACCCGTCAGTTAAAGGAAGTCCATGTTTCTTTTAATTCCTTAATCTTTATTTAGCTATCAATTAAAATAAAACTTATAGCTATTATTCTTTACAAAAAGAATAATAGCTATCTACTACCTTTTTAGGTTAAATTGCTCGTCAAGCCAAATATAGCTATCCTTGCTTTTATCCTCTTTAGCACTCGTCTTTACATTAATATGCATTACTTGTACATTATTTCCAATATTAGCTGCAGGCCATTCTGGTAAACCCAGACCGTTTGGATTACCAGTCTTTATAAAGTTTGCAAAGAATTCTTGCATTATGGCAGATACTTTATAGTCCTCTGGTTGCCAGTCAAAGACTCTGTTTGTTGGAAGATTACCCATAGCATATTCAATCTCAGCAGAATGTACTGCTCCTGCTGGGATTAATGATTTTGACTTATTTGCAGTAATTCCCGAGATTGTTTGGCCTGCATGGCCAGTGACATTATTCCCTATTTTGGGTCTCATGGCTGGTCGTGGACGCTCGAAATAGTAACGATATACGGGACTATTGCCTGTTTTTAAACATAAATTGAACCACTTCCAGGTACTGAATGCAATAAATCTGTAGCCTGCCAAAGCCGTTGCAGATTTAAATACTTCTTCTTTGTTCGATCCTGGAAAATATTTGAGAGCTTCATTGGCCTTATTACCATACAATGTTTGTAGAGCTTTTAAATAGCCTTCAGGAGTTAATTCATTGGAGCCCATTATACTTTTATAGTTATTTTCTTCCGAATTCCATCCTACCAGCAATGGCACATTTGCTTGCTCTCCAGCTGTAAATATCTCAACCGGAAGCTTGGGGAGAAAATAACCATCCACATTAGGAGAAAAATGAGGCATACCTTTTTTTGTAGACTCATCAAGAAGTTTTTCAGCAGGAATAGCACGAAGATCTGCCAATGATGAAACACCAATTATTTTAGCAAACTTTAGGCCTGATTGTTCGCTTTCACTTAAGGTTACAGGAGACATGGTGGGATTGATCATCGCTCCACTTTCACCAATAGCTCCGGCAATCATATTTTTTGATAAAGGAGAGGCCATTAGTGCGCTTACAGATATTGAGCCTGCTGATTCTCCTGCAATGGTAACTCTTTTTGGATCGCCGCCGAAAGCACCAATATTTTTTTGCATGGCATTATATCCGAAATGATCTGCCTTATAGATACCATCCCAGTTTTTAATAGGCTGTGGTGCCTTCCAGCGTAAATCACCAATCGGGGGTTGGGCAAAGGGAATACCCTTGAAAATACTTATTCCGGAACTCGGCACACCTTCAATAATTCCATTGGTTATTTTAACCTTAGATATCCCATTGTCTAACTGTGCAAATAATACACATGGTATGGCGGATAATAAAAAAAAGAGTATTTGTTTAATCATAGTTGTTACTTAATATTGTTTATTAATTTTAGTTTATATCTGTTTTGATTTTTAACTAACAAATATTTTTGTCATAATTAACAAATTACTCTAAAATCGTTTGGTATATTTATGACAATATGGAAGTGTCCCTTTACGCTGGTAATAATCTTGATGATAATCTTCTGATTTATAAAAAACCGATGCTGGTGTTACTTTAGTAGCAACATCATAGCTCTTATTTTTAAGGATTTCAATAAGACTATCGGCAATTTCCTTTTGTTGCGAATTCGTATAGAAAACCTCAGAGCGATATTGTTTTCCTCTATCAGGACCTTGTCTGTTTAATTGTGTTGGATCATGAATTTCAAAAAAAATCTTTGCAAGAGTTTCATAATCAGTTAATGAAGGATCGAAAACAATCTGTACTGTTTCAGCATAATTAGTCGTTCCGGAACACACTAATTCGTACGTAGGATTCTTTTCTACTCCTCCCATATAGCCGGAGATAACAGAGATAACCCCTTTTTGTTTTTGCATATAATATTCTACCCCCCAAAAACAACCACCAGCAAATAATGCCACCTCACGATTTTTTTCCATAGGAATAAACTTTAAAGAAATTGAATTCACACAATGGCGGGTATTTTTCTCTGTAAATCCTTCATTAAGAAAAACATGACCAAGATGTGCCCCGCATTTAGTACAAACAATCTCTGTTCTTCTACCGTCAGCATCAGGAATACGAATTACAGCACCTTCTATCTCATCATCAAAACTTGGCCATCCACAATTAGAGGAGAATTTATCTGATGATTTATATAAAGGATTTCCACACTGTTTACAGACATATGTGCCTTCCGCTTTAAAATTATAATATTTCCCTGAAAAAGGAGCTTCAGTGCCTTTATCAATAATAACTCGTTTTTCAGCCGCAGTTAATTCTGTTTTACCCTTTTGAGCCATAATATTGGAGTTTGAAATGAAAATCAAAATTAATGATATAAATAGATATTTCATTTTTAATGTGTGTTATTTTCGGTTCTTAAAATTAAGAAGTAAAACAAAAATCTAAAATTGTCAACTAAAAAATCAGTTAATTATCCTTTTTCAAAAATTGTCGCAACACATATTGTAAGATGCCGCTATTGCGGTAGTATTCAATTTCTATTTTAGAATCGAGCCGGGCAATTACCCTGAATTTTATTTCTTTATTCTTATCATTTTTGGCAATTACCAATAGTTCCTTTGGGTTTCCAATTAAGAAGTGTCTCTATTGACTCTTTGGTTACTGTAAAATCATCAAAATTACGTAAGGCATTTTCTAATAGAATACGAAATGAATCTCTTTATATACAGTTTCAAGTACACAATATTCATAATTAGGAAATATTTTAGGTAAGTTACTCAACCATCCACCCTTAGAAAAATGTATTATTACATCAGCATCAAGAATTATTTTAGTTTTCTGATTCATTATAAATCATATTTAATAATTCAATATAATGACCTTCTGAAATCTTTTCAGCATCAAATAACTTACGAGCTTTCTCCCCAAAATCTCCTATAACAAGATTTTCATTACCTTTATTATATAAAGAAATATCATAGCCATATTGTTTTGCAGAATCAATAACAGGAATAGCTTTTAAAGACTGCAGGGTATTTTCAGTTAATAAACCAATTTTTCTTAACCGCAAAAGCATAGCCAAACGAGAAACAGAAAAATATTGCTCAAGCCTCAATACAGCTGATATATTCACATCCTTATTTATTATATTTTGAGTAGAAATATACTGAAGCACACCTTCTTTAGGCATTAGCAAAGCAGAAGCAAACATATCAGCATTCTTCTCTGTTACACTATCACTCGTATTCATTTCAGTAGCTATATGAGGTGAAGGGTTTTCATCAAAATATAAATGATATAATTCATGAGCTATTGTAAAATGCTGTCTGCCTCGAGTAGTATTACTGTTAATAAGCATAAAACGATCATCATCTTTAGATTTTAAAGACAGACCATAATAATTTTCGGATAAAGGTCTATAAATAGTCAGAATATTATTCTTCCGTAAAACAGTCTTCATGTTAATAGGTTCAGTCAAACTAATTCTGTTTACTGAACGAAACTTAATAACTAAATTTTCCGCTGCTTCCAATAACATCTTTTTCATTTCTTAAGTAATTGATTTAATTTTAAATAATTTTTAACAACACTCTTGAAAGATGCTATTTCTTTTAAATCTGTCCCGGTTAAATTATCGACTCTAAAAGCACAAGTAAGCATATTTTCCAATACATTTTGATCTTCTTCAAATAATAAACTTAATTCACATCCAAAAAGATCAGCCACCTTTTCCAAAACAGCCAATGGAGCGTCTCTATCTCCAGATTCATAATTGGAATATGTAGACCTCTTTATCCCTAAAAAAGAAGAGACTTGCTCCTGAGTAAAAGCATTAGCATTCCTCAATAATTTTAAATTTGATCCAATATTATTATTCATTTTTGTTTTGTTTTATCTGTGGCAAATATATAATAATAATAACAATAATACAAATTATGCCACGGTTTATTTTATAATACCTAAAATCCGCAAGGAATTATTTATTAGCATCCAACTAACTTCAAATCAGTTGTTATACTAAGTAATCCTCAATCAGTTATAGGGTATAATACGATATGCAACACATCTAACGTTACAGCAAAAATTCGATATTTATAAAAGTTTTTGTTAAAAACTGATATAGACGAGAAAGAGGCCTTTGGCGGTTATCGAAACAGTTTCAGAAATATTTTTATTTAAGGTTCCCTGCCATAGCTGATCAAAATCGTATAATGGATATTGAAGTCCCTGGCTTTTGAAATCTGTGGCATTTATATTAAAAATAGAAATTTCATGTCCCAAAGGTAATGTCCATTGCCCACGGGAATCTACAGCCTCTATATAGCCGTAGTCACTTATCATAATTATGTCTGCTAATCTCTTATAAGTTGCTAATAAACTTATATTTCCTATTGTATGATCTTCGCGTTTACCTGTTGCACCAACTATAAGAATCCGGGGATGTGTAATATTGTATTTCTGCTTAAGAAAAGAAATAGTCTGCTTAACAGCTTTGGTCTGGTCATTAGTCTCCTGTTCAGGAATCCGGATAAAAATCGAAGAATATTTCTCCTTATTTTCAGGAGTTAGAGAATCTCCGTCACCTACTATAAGATTAGGCTCATAACCTTCTGCTATAAATGTGTTTGCTCCCCCATCGCAGCAAACACGGATCTTAATTTTATTTATAAGATTACGAACTCTTTTTGAACCTGGGAAAGAGCCATTGCCTATAATAACCGCATCAAAATGTTTTTCTATCATGATAATGATTCTTTTTCCATCATACTCTGCCATTTGAAATAACCGGCGACGGCTATTAATGTATATATAAAAAACAGAATAGCTGTGAGGTATAGCCCTTTATAGCAATATAAAACGACACTTACTGCATCTACTGCTATCCAGGTAAGCCATTGCTCAATATATTTACGTGCAAGCTGCCACATACCAATTATACTTAATGTGGTCGTAAAACTATCCCAGTATGGGACATTACTATTGGTATAAGTTTTTAGAACATATACCATTATAAAAAATACAACTATTGAGATTACTGCTTGTGGAAACCAGAATTTTAAAGGAACATGAGAAATTTTTAGCTCTTTTTTTTGTTTCGAATTTTCTCCTGCCGACTTTTTAGTTTTACGACCTGCCAGCATCCATACTGCTAATCCGTAAAAGCTGGCTAACAAATAATAAATATTACAGCCCATATCTGCATACAGACCTGCATCGTGATATATTTTAATATAGATAATGGGCATTATTATACCCACTATCCATAAATATATACTTCCTTTATATTCAAAGTATAAATATAATAATCCTATTATTACACCAAATAATTCTAATATATCCATTAAATATTAAAATTTAAAGGCTATATGTCCCATGATGTGGATTCCGGCCTGAGCTGATAACCCATTACTATTATAACGCACGTTTTTTCCATCCTCTACTTCGTAATAACTATAGCCCCATCCATTATTTTCGTATTCCTGGTCAAGTAAATTATATATAGTAAAACCAATTGTTGCTTTCTTTACAAAATTTAGCTTAAAGGAATAATTCAAATTAAAATTCATTACATTATAAGGGTCGATAGTAAGATCTTCCTGTTCACTGTTGGTTAAATATTGTTTGCTAACATATTGATTACTTAA
>JAENXA010000223.1 GCA_016649735.1 Prolixibacteraceae bacterium
AGTGATATTACTCATGTGGATAACTGAAAACAACATCCGCCCATCGAGAGATGTAAAGCAAGAAACCGCCGTATACCGAACGGTACGTACGGTGGTGTGAGAGGACGAAACGGGAACTAATCCCGTTTCTCCTACTCGATTAGACATTTAAAAACGATAAATCCTTTGTCTTAATTAATATTAAATTTCTCTGTTTTGTATGCTTGTATAAAAGGGTATCATTAGGAACAATTTCATTTGCTACACAGTAACAACTAAATAATAAAGAAAAGATTATAAAACTTAATCCTTTATGTATAATTTATTACGTTTAGGATTATATAATTTGCTAATTATAGATTTCTGAAAATTTGAGGCAAATCGACTTGTGAGTCTTGAATTTCTATAAGTTTTTTTATACCAGCCGGGGTTAGAGAAAATAGCATACTACGTTTATCTGTTTTCCCTAAATGACGTTTTATAAAATTTTTATTTTCTGCTGATTTTATAATCTTTGATGTATTGGAAGTCGTAAGTCTTAAAATTTCGGAAAGTTCTGTTGATGACAGAGACCTGGTTTCCTTTAGAGAACATAATAACATCCCTTCATTTAGTGAAATGCCATGATGTTCTGTTATATCTTTTTCAAATTCTGTAATTGCAAGATGGATATCGCGGATTTTACAGAATATTCCTATGTTTCCTTTTTTTTCCATATCGCAAAGATATAAAATAGTTTATATAAACAGATTAACACTTGCCTTTTCAGCGCGTCCCATATATGTAGCAACTCCGCCTATGATGCATCCATCTATTAATTCTTCTTTATCAACACCCATAAGTCCCATGGACATACTGCAGGCTATAAATTCTACTCCCTGAGCTAAAGCCTGTGCTCTCATTTTCTCAAGAGTATCTACTCCGTTTTTCTTCATTATAAATCTGATCATCTTAGATCCAATACCAAACATATTGAATTTTGATAATTTAAGCTTTAATGAATTGGAGACCAGCATTGCAGAAAACATTTTACCAAATATGTCTTTTTTTACTTTTGGCTTTTTGCTTTTCTTGAGTAAATTCAAACCCCAGAATGTGAAAAATATAGTAGTCTTTTGTCCTGTTGCAGCTGCGCCATTTGCCAGAATAAATGTAGCAATTGCTTTGTCCAGATCATCGCTGAACATTATCAGAGTTTTATTATTATATTCAGGAACACCGGAAACAGAATCGTTTATAACTTTCTTTTTATCGGTTCCTTTACGAATTATGGCAGTATATTTGCCTGAATCAGAATTAGTTTCCTCTAACGTATTACCTGTAGAATCACACCATGCATCAATGTCTCTTGTAAAACTGGGATCACTGGTAACAATCTCTAATTTTTCTCCGTCTTTTAAAGAATCCATAGAATTTTTCACTTTCATAATAGGACCTGGACACTGGAGACCACAAGCATCAACTTTTAATATTTTAACGTCAATTTTCGAAGTGCCAGGTGTTTTTATTGAGCTGTTCATTGTCATATCCGGATTTTTATTTTTTGAAGAAGTTGTTGAGGAGCCTGGGCTTTTTACAGGTCTTGTAGCGGTGGAATATGTTTTATATCCTCCTGAGAGATTTAAAATGTTTTTGAAGCCATTTTCAATAAGAATTCTTTGTGCGAAATAGCCTCTTTTCCCAACAGCACAAAAAATAATTATAGTTTTATCTTTGGGAAGTTCTTTTAAATGATCACGAATATCTTCAAGTGTTATATTAACTGCACCATCTATACCGCCCATTAATGTTTCATCTGAAGATCTGACGTCTATTATAAAAATATCTTTTTTAGAAAGGTTAAGTGAATTATCTGAGTTATTTATAATTGCATGTAAATCCCGCCAGGAGATTATGGGCATAGCTTTTGATAAAATATTTACTGCTGTATAACCGGCTATGGCTACAGGATCTTTAGCTGAGGAAAAAGGAGGTGCATATGCATGTTCTAATTTTAATAAATCATATACTGTACCTTTATTTTTAATAACCAGAGCCATTTCATCAATACGTTTATCTACACCTTTTTCACCAACAATTTGAGAACCTAATATTTGACCTTTTTCCGGATCAAAAATAAGTTTTATAGTAACAGGCGTGGCGCCGGGATAATAACCGGCACTGGACTGTGAATGTGTAATATAACTTGTGTAAGGAATATTCATCATTTTAAGTCGTTTGGCAGACATTCCTGTAGTAGCAACAGTTAAATCAAAAACTTTAGCAATAGCCGTTCCAATAGCACCTTCGTATTTTATAGTATTGCCATTAACCATATTATTAGCAACGATCCATGCCTGTCTGTTAGCAGGATTTGCTAAATAATTCAGGTACGGAACACCAGTAATAGGATGTGGATATTCTATTGCATCACCTACGGCATAAATATATTTTAAATTCGTTTCCAGAAATTCATCAACCTGAATTCCATGGGCTATTCCTATTGTGATGCCGGCTTCCTGTGCTAATTTGGTTTCAGGACGAACTCCTATAGAAAGTATTACTATGTCGGCTATAATATCATTATCTGAAGCTAAATGAATAGAGATTGAACCATCTTCATTTTTAGTAAAACTTACTACTTTTTCTTTTAAATACAGTTTTACATTTTTATCTGTAAGGTGTTGGTGAAGTATGCTGGCAGTGGAGAAGTCAACAGGAGGCATTACCTGATCGGCCATCTCTACGATTGAAACTTCTGCGCCGGTATGATGAAGATTCTCAGCCATTTCCAGACCAATGAAACCGGCACCGATTACTACAGCACGTTTC
>JAENXA010000170.1 GCA_016649735.1 Prolixibacteraceae bacterium
AGAAAAATCAAAAACAAGGGCAAGAGTAGAACATGTATTCGGTTTTATGGAGCAAAGTATGAATGGCTTAATTGTAAGATCTGTTGGCATAAAAAGAGCAGCAGGAATTATAGGCTTAATCAATCTGACATATAATTTGTTCCGGTATGAGCAGATAATACGCTTAAATATCATTTAAAGATAGATGACTGTTAGTTAGTTAGTCAAAATTAGAGGGAAAAGTAAATTTTATATTTGATAAATGTAAAATATAAAGTATATTCGACCTGATTTAAGAAAACCGTATAACGGGTTCTGCGATTTTTCTCGAATCACAAGTAAAAAAGTGAATTTTTAGAACCCACCTTTATTATGAAATTATTTTGTATTTCTATATACCTAAATTAAATAAAAATTAAAATGAAAAAAAGATTAGTGATATTATTGTGTGTTTTGTTATCATTTGGTGCTTTTGCCCAGAAATTTGATCTGGCTAAAACGCCACCTATGGGATGGAACAGCTGGAATAAGTTTGGCTGTAAGGTTAATGAAAAAGTTGTAATGAAAGTGGCTGATGCAATGGTGAGCAGTGGAATGCAGGCTGCCGGTTACGAATATATTGTTATTGATGACTGCTGGCAGATTTCAAGGGATAAAGACGGAGAAATAGTAGTAGATAAAACTCGTTTCCCTCATGGTATTAAATATTTGGCTGATTATATCCATTCTAAAGGATTAAAATTTGGAATATATACTTGTGCTGGGACAAAAACCTGTGCTGGACGTCCTGGTGCACTTGGCCATGAATATCAGGATGCACGCACTTACGCACGCTGGGGAGTAGATTATTTGAAAGAGGATTGGTGCAACACCACCACCCAGGACGCAAAATCATCATATACAAATATGCGCGATGCTTTATTTACAGCAGGGAGGCCGATTGTTCTGAGCCTTTGCGAATGGGGCAGTAATAAACCCTGGGAATGGGCCGGGCCAGTTGGTCATCTGTGGCGTACTACCGGTGATATAAGAGATAGCTGGGATTCTATGATTCATATCGTAGATCTTGAAAAAGATTTATCGAAATATGCAGGTCCGGGACATTGGAATGATCCTGATATGCTGGAAGTCGGTAATGGCGGTATGACAATTGAAGAAGATAAAACTCATTTTTCAATGTGGTGTATGCTTGCGGCTCCTTTAATGGCCGGGAATGATCTGGAAAATATGTCAAAGGAAACTATGGGTATTCTAACCAATGCCAATTTGATAGCCGTTGATCAGGATTCCCTCGGAAAGCAGGCAATTTGTGCTCGAGAAGTAGCCGGATATGAAATATGGATAAAACCATTGGTTAAAGAGGGTAAGGCTGTCTGTCTTCTTAACAGAAGTGATGAAGAAAAAACAGTTCATATTGATTTTAATTATTTGTTAACAGAAAACGGTGATTATTGGCATAAGGATAAATATGAACTTAAAGATTATTATATTACTGATTTGTGGGAAAATATTGAAGCTAAAATGGATAAGAGTGGTTTGTCTACAGTAAAGATACCACCTCATTCGGTTAAGGTATATAGCTTTATTAAAAAATAATTTTTTTGTGAAAGAATAAGTAAAACCCTATATAAAGCGTTGTGCAGCTTTATATAGGGTTTTACTTATAATAATAAAAATTAAATTAAAAATGTCAGGTACTATTAATAGCATGTCATTTTCATATTTTGTTTATTGATTTTTTCGAAACAGCGAAAAGGGTAATAAGAACTATACTGAATGAGAAAATAAGGTAGCTTAAATAATATAAATCTTTTTTAGGCATAAGATAAAAAACAGACTGTTCTATTTCAGACCAATACTTTATACTTATCAACACAATAAAATTATTAATAGAATGAACAGCCATGCAGGCAAAAATATTTCTGGTAATGATCATGATTGTTCCTAATAATAAACCCAGCAAAAATGTAGCTGAAAATTGCCATGGATTTAAATGAAAGAGGGCAAAGAAAAGGGCCGAAACAAAAACAGCTATAAAGGCGGGATAATTTCTCATAAAGCCGTGCATTATAATACCTCTGAATATAGATTCTTCAACAAAAGGGGCAATTATTACTACTTTCATGAAAGTGCCCCAGAAACCTAATTTATTATCAAAGACCATGGCAAATAATTCATTGAACCATGCAGGAGGCGGTAATATTTCAATTATTTTCTGATTAATTCCGTCCAGAAAAGTTTGTGCACTTACTAAAAACAAAATGGAAGGAATAAATATTAACAGATTAAATCTTTTAAAAGGGAATAAATCTTTCCATTGTGAATGAGCTTTTATGTAACTATATATCCATATAAAGGCAATAGAACCTATGCCAAGAATTATTTTTTTAACAGGATCATAGAGATATTCAGTTCCATGAAAATAGTCCCACAAAGCTAATGGAAAATCAATAATCGTCTGTATAAATATGTACAGAATTACTAAATTTGCTGCTTCCAATATCGAAGGATAATATTTAGTGGAATTTCGACGCATATTATGTCTGCTAATATTTATAATAAAGTTAAAGTACTATTACGAAATTTCCTTGCGGAATTTAGGTGTTATTTTATGAATATATAAAAAAATCTTTTTTTAGTATTATGTTTTTAATTTGTTATTCATTTATTAACCTGAAGTAGTAGGTTCTTTCTTTATGAAAAATAGAATTTTTCCTTGTAGTTAATATAAAAATAAAAAACATTGTGATCTATTTGATTAATTAAATAAAAAATGGTTACTTTGCCCTTTGTTTAAAAAAACGTGATAATCTTAGAATAAAATATAGAGACAATGTCAAGAAATTGCCAGATAACAGGTAAGAAAGCTTTGGTGGGAAACAATGTTTCTCATTCAAAAAGAAGAACAAAACGTCGGTTTACTCCGAATTTGTTTAGGAAAAAATTGTATCTTCCGGAAGAAGACCGCTGGATAACATTAATAGTTTCTGCAGCAGGATTAAGAACTATTAATAAAAATGGTTTGAAAAATTCCATAAAGGAAGCTCAGGCAAAAGGTTTAATTACGAAAAACATTTAAAGATATAAAAGATGGCTAAAAAGGGTAACCGGGTTCAGGTTATATTAGAATGTACCGAACAAAGAGGCAGTGGAGTTCCCGGAATGTCAAGGTATATTACAACTAAAAACAGGAAAAATACTCCCGCACGTCTGGAGCTTAAGAAATTTAATCCCTGTATGAAAAAGATGACAATACATCGTGAAATTAAATAATTGAAGTTATGGCAAAAAAATCAGTCGCAAGTATTCAGACCGGTGAAGGAAAAGGTTTTGCAAAGGCAATTAGGATGGTTAAATCTCCTAAAACAGGAGCTTATGTCTTTGAATCAAATATAATTCCTAACGGAGATGTAAAAGCATATTTTAAGAAATAAGATATTTCGTCTATAAAAAAAGGCTTCTGTCTCACGACAGAAGCTTTTTTTATAGTTCGCCATAAACGAATGCAAACAATTCTTATTTTTATGTTCTAATATTTCACATTTTATATAAGTTTGTATTCTAATTTATTCAAGTCCCCGGTGTTTCAGTAAAGGTTCAATACGGGAATCGTGACCTGTAAAATCGTTAAACATTTTTATGTAATCCTTCGTATTACCTCTGGAAAGAATCATATCTCTAAACCTTTGTCCGTTCTCACGTGTCAGACCTCCGTTATCTTCGAACCAAGAGAATGCATCATCATCCAGCATCTCAGCCCATATATAAGCATAATAACCCGATGCATATCCGTTTTGCCATATGTGCAGAAAATAAGAAGAACGATAACGAGGAGGTATCTCCGATAAATTTAGTTTTGTTTTTTTAAGG
>JAENXA010000178.1 GCA_016649735.1 Prolixibacteraceae bacterium
ACAGTATCAGAAAAAGTTAAAACAGTATCTTCCTGACTGGCTAATTTATCTGCAAGTGTATAACGAGCAGGTGAAATATTATTTAGATTGTGATTAATGGCGTCAGAAAGATTCATTTTTTCTATAGTATAGCCATTTGCAGTATAGGAGCTATAAAATAAAGAATTACCTAAAACAACCGGGAAATTTGCACCATAACAAACTGAAGTTATTTGATAATTATTGTGAGTGATAGGATTATAGCAAAAAACATTATCGATTCCTGTAGCAGAGGAAATGTAATATATTTTGCCATTAAAATATCTCAAATTTTTAAGGTCATCAAAAGTAGGTTCTGTTAGTTTTTTGATAGAAGTACCATCGGAGTTTACAGATGCCAAAAATTTTCCTTTCTGATTAAGACCAATAAAGTATAACTTTTTGGATGATGCTCCCCATGCCGGGGTATAGAAATAAATGTTATCAGCAGTATGAATCTGCGAGATCCTTTTCCCTGTTTCTAAATTGAAAACGGACAGGGAAAACTTACCTGTATTTTCTGTTTCAACAGCTGCGAAGACCCTGTGATCAGGAGATATCACCGGTGAAGCTATAATATTTTTAAACTTAAATTCTTTCCTTTTTTTTGTGTTCTTATCATATAAAACAACTACGGTTTTATGTGCAAGTGTCCATCTAAAATCATGACGCTGTTCCACCCACATCAAAAGGTTTCCGGAAGCGGAAACTGTTTCTTCAGACATAACTCCAGGAGTAAATAATATTTCTTCATGACCTGGAGAAATCTCTACAATGCGATCTATATCACTGCGGCTATTTTTAAGCGCAATCACAGAAGTATCAGAAATAGCTGAAATAATATTGTAATCTGTATAAGACTCTTTTCTAACCGGAAAAATATATCCCGGAGTATGTGCAATTGTATCAATCTGAGTCTTCCATTTCTCCCTGTTTTCAAGAAACAGCTTTTTATAAAGTTGTTCTTTTTTCATCCCCGTTGTCTTTTTCAATGAAGAATTCATAGGATTCAGTGAAAAAGGATGACGGGCTATTCTGTCTATAACAGATTTCCATATTCCTGTACCATATTCACTTCTCAATCCTGCAACCATACAATATCCAAAATGATATCTGTTAGGCACATAATCACGATATGATCCCAAAACAGCTTTATCATATGAATAGAGACCATTTTCAACTACCTGGGCTTTCATTTCCATTAAAAAAGAAGGTTCTCTTCCCCGCCCTACCCGGGATAATGCTGTTTCTGCAGATACTGCATCACCTTCCAGAAACCAGAAAGGAAGATAAACTCCGACTATGGCTGCAGTTATTTGCTCTCCGAAAAGTACTGGAAGTATTTTTGGAAGCTCAGATTGTATTTTGCCCATCTGAACTGTATGTCTAAATTCATGAATAGCAAGTTGATCCATCCATTTCTGAGAATAACCCGATGGATCAGGTGTCATAAAAAATTCCATTCTCCTGGGAGCCCATCCTACATTTCCGTTTGATATAGAAGTTCTGGTATGCAGAACTAATGATATTTTATCCGGACTATAATCTAACGTTCTGGAACCGTATTCATATACTTTTTCAAGTACATAAGATAATTGTAAGGCCTTTTCTTTATATTCTTCAGGAAAAATTATTTGAAAATCAGGTGTATTGATTTCTTCCCAGCAAACGGAACCCGGGTCTTCTCCGTTTGTAAAGAACTGTGCATTTACATTTATATTAAAAAAAGAAAATAAAATTATCAGGCATACAACCTGCTTCATAAACAAAAGTTTAATTTATATTTAAAAAAACAAAATTAATATGTTTATTTAAATAAACATTTGTAATTTAGATAAAAGAATTAATTTTTTTGTCTTTTAAAAATGAATATTAAGTCAAATAATAAAAGTAATAATTTGATACTACTTTTAAATGATTTATTTTAATTTTAAAACCCATATAAAATATAAATCAATGAAAATAAGGAGAATTTTTAATATTTTTATATTGTCAGCTTTATTCTGTTCCTGTTCATCTACTTACAGATCAATTATTATAGAGACATCTCAGCCCTCCAGTAATATTCTTCCCAGTCGTATAAATAGTCTGACACTGATGAACCACAGTATTAATAACCAGTTCAGAAATTTTGACGAAGACAGTCTTCAAATGTCTTTTTATGCTCAAAATTTTAATGTTAAAAACACTGTTATCCTTGATAGTCTGGCGGCAGATACTACATTGAATACATTGGGACACCTGCTTTTTGAAAATGGCCGGTATAATGTGGTAATACCAGAGAAAAGAAATATAACAAGACATGATGATAATTACTATGAAATTCAAGAAGATATTGACTGGAACACTATAAAAGATATTTGTAAAACCTTTCATACCGATGCTCTTCTTGTAATAGAAAGATATTATAATAAAATAAATACTTCTTATAAGATATATCCATCTACTGAAGAGTATTACAAACATGTAGTCGCTTCTATTGATTCTAAATACAGTGCGGCAGTAAAAATATATGATCCGTTAGAAAAAAAAGTTATTCGTCAGTTTGAAGTAACCGATACCATTTCCTGGTCAGATGGAGCTTTGTCAACAAAAAATCTTTTTGAAAAATGTCCGACTATAAAAAATTGCATAATACAAAGTGGTATTCAGGCGGCGAAAGATATTAATAAATATCTTTCGCCTGTATGGAAAAAAGAAGAAAGAATTTTTTATGTTATTGATAAAGAAGAAAATAATAAGATAATAGAAAAATTAGTAAGTAATAATGAATGGAGTAAAGCTTATAATTACTGGCTTCTTTTTACTAAATCTCCAAAAAAACAAATAAAAAGCAAAGCAGATTTCAATATAGCAGTTGCCAGTGAAATGCTTGGAAATATTGATGAAGCCATTATGTGGGCTAAGAAATCAAACAAATTAGTTTACCGTTATCCTACAGAATTATATATTAAAAAGTTGATAAAAAGGAAAGAAATTCTTCTACAGTTCGACTCAGTTCAGTAAGATAACAACAATAAATCAGTAAGTAATCCAAAGATTTTTTTACAGAGATCCCCTCCAAATTAACCGTGGTGAAAGTGTATTAAAAATTTTAACTTTGTCTTTAACAAAATGGGCTGCCTTCTCTCCCATTTCCTTAAAATCGACCGAAATAGTAGTTATTCCAGAACCTACTATTTCTTTCATAGGGGAATCATTATAAGATATTATTCCAACATCTTTCCCAGGCCTTAATCTCTTCTCTTTGCACTGCTTAATGATATTTACTAAATCATCATCCTTAATAACAAGAAAAGATTGTCCTGCCTCTACAGGAAAGGAATCCATATTTTTTATAACTGAACTGTTTATATTATTATGATTACAGAAATAATTAAAAGACGGAATAAGCCCTCTTGGATGAGAAATAGAAACAGAATCAGGAAAAACAAGATTGAATTTTGAATATTTCCTAATTTTGGAAAGTCCTTCTTTTAAACAATCCATCACACCCAGTGTAAAATCCTGATTAACATATGAAACGTCAGGATTCTCAGGCATTCCAACGTCAAGAATTAATAACTTTTCAGGATCTATTTTATTTATGACTTTTTCTGTTCTCTGATAATTGAGATTCATAACTACGTACATACTATATCGTCCAAGACTATTTAAAATTAGCTGTTCAAATACGTCTGCATTATAATGATGAAAAAGTAGATCAATAGTATAA